>JAWUVN010000103.1:0-36945 GCA_034112345.1 Bermanella sp.
CGCCTGGAGTATATTTTGCGTAGCTTTCTACTGCTTCTGCAACCTGCATTGCAAGTTCACGAGTAGGCGCTAACACTAAAACTTGTGGCGCACGTATATCAGCATTAGTACGCGCTAAAATTGGTAATGTAAATGCAGCTGTTTTACCTGTACCGGTTTGTGCTAAACCTAATACATCTTTACCTTCTAAAAGGTGGGGAATACTTTGTGCTTGTATAGGGCTTGGTGTTTCGTAACCCTGTTCTTCTACGGCACGCAAAAGATTAAACGGAAGGCCAAGGCTGGCAAAGCCAGTAGCGGTCGGTTCAGACATGTAATACCTGTTTTATATATAGAGGGGATACTTCTGGAGCGGCACAGCGTGACTTCCTGTTGGAATCACAGACGACGCAATCAAAATTAATCCACGTTAATTTGATTCCCGTCACCCTGCGCAAATGGATCATGACTGTTCTGACAGTCGATCCTGAGTCTGTTCTAAACCGTAATTATTACCAAATTAATGGTAAACAGTTTGCGACTCTCACCCGTTAGGACATGGGGAATACTTACAATTTCTTAACTAACCGAGCTGCATAAATCTGTGCAACCCATTTGTTAGGGCGCGCATTCTCCCACTTTTAGTAAGGATTGGCCAGTCATATTTAGGTGCTGATAATTAAAATGCGTTCTAATCCAGACTGCTCCCTAAGGGGTTATAGCCGCAAAGCAAGCCCTCATCAGCTGTGAAGCCTTCACAAACAAATAAACTAGGCACGCACACAACTTGGTCATTTTTTATGATCACAGGCCAAGTTTCACGTAACCAAGGGGGCACGCCAAACTCTTGAAACCATTTTTTAAGGGTTTTAGTAGGACGTTTAAAGGGTTTGGCTATTAAACCTGATTGGTAGGATATGACGTTATAATCACCATCTTTTAGGCCATTTATAACACCCGCTGATAACACTAAATAACCCGTTAAAGGCTCGCTTAATCTGATGCTTTCATGTGCTAAATCATCTAACCCATTAGGTTTACTGACTGGTTCTCGATGGGCTCGAATGCATAATTCCTGCCCAACAGCGGGATTGATTACGGTTAACTGATCAATGGTACTGACTGCGTTTGTATTTGAGCCTGGCAATAAGAACAGCTTGCCAGCATAGCGCCGTATCTGATGCTGCTGCCATTGATAAATTGGCGTAGCACTTTCTTTTGCACGCACCACATCAGAAAACAGCGTCTGTATTTGATCGTTATTCAGTGATGGGTGTACGCTCTGTTGCTGCAGCCACATTCTGACTAACTGCACCTGCACTCGCAAAGGCTGTTCTAATAACGCTTTACAGTTCATCGTGGGATAGGGCGAAAAACGTAAATCATCATTGATGGTATTTTGATAAATAGGCGTCAGTAAATCATGTAAAAGCTGCCGTTCTTGCTGTAATACCTCAATGCTTTTAACAATGCTGGTTGAAGACTGGGGGTAACGAGTACTTAATTTTGGCAATAATTTATGTCGCCACCAGTTACGATCAAACTGAGTATCTGTATTAGATTCATCTTCAATGTACGGCACATTATTTAAAGCCACATACTCTTCTAATTCATGACGCGTATGATTCAGCCAAGGCCTCAAAATCAATCCTCTTGAAAAAGATCTAACCGATTGCATGGCCGATAAACCAGTCAATCCTGACCCACGCATTAAGCGCATCATGAACGTTTCAATTTGATCGTTTTGATGGTGGGCCAATAACAATGCATCACCTTGCTGGACATGTTTTGAAAAAACGTCATATCGCGCGTTACGCGCTGAGTTTTCTAAACTACCGTGTTCAGTATCCAGTGTTACATGCTCGGCAATCAGGTTAATCGATAATGAGTCGCAGATATTCTGGCAGTGGATTAACCAATGGTCAGCGTTTTGAGATAAGCCATGGTGCACATGAATGGCAATAATAGGAATATGTTTGAATGAACTGTCACTCGACTTTAATTCTGCATTTTTTAATGCAACCAGCCCATGCAGTAAAGCACTTGAATCTAACCCACCAGAAAACCCCACTACAATCCTAGCTGGATTGTGTGCCGCAATAGCATGCTTTAAAGACAAGAATAAAGATTCAGGCATGAGGATTACGTGTATTGATACCTTGTAGAGTTAAGTTAAGAAACTGAAAGACGCTTTTAGAATCGACCTATGGCTCTAAACTTTTGATAACGTTTTTCAACTAAGTCATCTATATCGATTTTAACTAATTCTTCTAATTGAGCCGTAATAGCATGCTTTAACATGGCAGCCGCTTCTTTTGCATTACGATGCGCTCCACCGGCTGGCTCTATGATCATATGATCAATTAAACCCAAGTCCAACAATCGTGGTGCTGTAATGCCCATGGCCTCAGCGGCGTCTTGAGCGTGCTCTGCACTTTTCCACAAAATAGAAGCGCAACCTTCAGGGCTTATTACCGAATAGGTACTGTACTGAAGCATCATTAATTGATCACATACACCAATGGCTAACGCTCCACCACTGCCACCCTCACCAATAACAGCCGACACAATAGGTGTTTTCAAACTACTCATTAATGTAAGGTTTTCGGCTATGGCCACGCTTTGCCCGCGCTCTTCTGCGTCTATGCCTGGGTATGCCCCTGGTGTATCAATGAACGTTACGACAGGTAAATTAAAGCGCTCTGCCATTCTCATTAGTCTCGCCGCTTTGCGATAACCTTCTGGTCGTGGCATAGCAAAGTTATGAGCCACCTTATCTTTAACGCTGCGACCTTTCTCTTGGCCAATTAATATAATCTTATGCTCACCAATACGTGCAAGCCCACCAATAATAGCCGCGTCATCACCGTATAAACGATCGCCGTGAAGCTCTTGAAACTCATCGCAAACCATGTCGATATAATCAACCGTATGCGGGCGTAATGGATGCCGTGCTAACTGCGCACTTTGCCAAGTTGTTAAGCGAGAGAATAATCGCTCGGTAACAAAATTCAACTCTTCTTCTATTCCCAGAATTTCAGAAGCCACGTTCATATTATCAAGATTAGGGTCCACCTTTTTTAGGCCTTCTATACGTAATAGCAGGTCTGCAATTGGCTGTTCAAAATCTAAATAATTAGGGTTCATTTAATTTCAGTTTTACTGTTAATTTTTAAGTGATTATTGATAGGCGCTTATCTTGATTGCGCCCATGCCTATCTTGTCGTATTAGTATTGTAATTTTTTCATTAACCATAAAGGCAAACAACATTCTCATCGCCCAATGCTTCTTTTAAGCGATAAATTAAATCATCGTTTGGTTCAACTTTATAATTGTCACCAAATTTGATTTGTGCTGACGCTTTTTCACCTTCATATTTTAAAAGCACAGGAGCACCCGCAGCACTAAAAGGTGCTAATTTATCGCCCAGCGACTTTATAAACTTAGGCGTAGCATCTTTTTGTTTAAGCTCAATACTGATGCCAGAACAAAACATACTACGGGCTTCCGTAATATTCCAAAGCTGATTCACATTGGCACCTAATGAATCATTATAGCTGTCATGTTTCACTTCTACCTCTAATACCACAAGATGATCTACTAGCATCTTGTCTCGGTATTTGTCGTAGGTTTCACTGAACATACGCACTTCTAAGCGACCACTGCGGTCATCTATGGTCAATATGGCCATATTCCCGCCGCGCTTCGTTTTCATAACCCTTTGCGCAACAATAATACCCGCTATTTTTTGCGTACTCTTACTGGCTTGAATATTCGACAACTTGGTTTTAGCCATGTTGCGCACTTCTTTTTCATACTCATCAAACGGATGACCCGTTACAAACAAGCCTAAGGTGTCTTTTTCGCCGGTTAATTTTTGCTTAGGGGTCCAATCTCGAACCTTACCCGCATAATCATCGTATGGATTTAGGTCTTCTTCTTCTTCAATCTCACCAAACATATCAATGATGCCTGCGGCGGCATTCTTGGTACTTTGATCGGCAGATTTTAATGCATCTTCAATGCATGCAAATAAAATAGAACGGTTCGGGCCGATTTGATCAAATGCCCCACAACGAACTAATGCTTCCATCACTCGTTTATTCAGTTTTCCTTTTTCTACCGATTTGGCAAAATGGAAAATATCAATAAACTGACCCACTTCTTTTCTGGCTTCGATAATGGCTTCGATGGGACCTTCGCCTACGCCTTTCACCGCACCCAATCCATAAATAATGGCGTCTGTATCATTAACTGTAAAACCATATTCAGATTGATTTACATCGGGTAAGACAAGCTCTAACTCCATTTCACGACACTCTTCAACAAAGATCACTATTTTATCTGTGTTCCCCATATCCGAAGTTAAAACCGCCGCCATAAATGGTGCAGGGTAATGGGTTTTTAACCAAAGTGTTTGATACGAAACCACTGCGTAAGCCGCAGAGTGAGATTTGTTAAAACCGTAACCCGCAAATTTTTCTACCAGGTCAAATATTTTCATGGCTAGGTCGCCATCAACATTGATCGACTCAGCACCTTCGCGGAAAGTCTCCCTTTGCTTGGCCATTTCTTCTGGTTTTTTCTTACCCATAGCACGACGCAACATGTCCGCGCCGCCTAACGTATAGTTAGCCAATACCTGAGCAATTTGCATTACCTGTTCTTGGTATACGATTACACCATAAGTCGGTTCTAATATTTCTTTTAAACTGTCGTGCTGGAAGTCAGGGTGTGGATACGCCACTTCGGCCCGGCCGTGTTTACGGTTGATAAAATCATCTACCATGCCTGATTCAAGCGGTCCCGGACGGAACAGCGCAACCAGTGCAATCATTTCTTCAATGTTGTCTGGCTCTAATCGCTTAATCAGATCTTTCATGCCACGAGATTCCAACTGGAATACAGCAGTGGTTTTACATTCTTTTAATAAGGTGTACGACGCTCGGTCATCCAGCGGTACATTTTCAATTAAAATGGGCTCTAAGTCGCTTTTGGCCCGTGTTTTATTGATGGTTTTTAACGCCCAATCAATAATGGTTAGGGTTCTAAGGCCCAAGAAATCGAATTTTACTAGACCCGCGCTTTCTACATCGTTTTTATCAAACTGTGTGACTAATCCACTGCCGTCAGCATCACAAATAGTCGGAGAGAAATCGGTTAACTTAGTGGGCGCAATTACAACACCACCAGCATGTTTACCGGTTTGCCTGGTAATACCTTCCAGTTTAAGCGCCATATCCCAAATGCCTTGGGCGTCTTCATCACCTTCTAAAAACTCGGTAATGCCAGGCTCTTGTTCGATGGCTACTTTAAGTTTCATACCAGGGTCTGCTGGAATTAACTTAGATAATTTATCCGCTAGACCATAGCTTTTACCCTGAACACGAGCCACGTCGCGCACCACCGCTTTTGCCGCCATGGTGCCATAAGTAACCATCAGCGATACCGCATCACGACCGTAATTATCGGCCACGTAGTTGATCACCATTTCGCGTTTATCCATGCAGAAATCGATATCGAAATCGGGCATGGATACACGTTCAGGGTTTAGGAATCGTTCGAACAGTAGATCGTATTCCAGTGGGTCAATATCTGTGATGTTTTGCACATAAGCCACCAGCGAACCAGCACCAGACCCTCGACCAGGCCCTACAGGTACATCGTTATCTTTTGCCCACTGGATAAAGTCCATTACGATTAGGAAGTAACCCGGAAATCCCATTTGGATAATAATATCCAATTCAAATTCCAAGCGATCGATGTATTCTTTGCGACGCTCATCGTAATCTGCTTGGTTTTTATCCAAAATAAATTCTAAGCGATTTTCTAGACCTTCATAAGAGATTTTTCTAAAAAAATCATTTTCCGTTAAGCCATCTGGAATAGGGAATTCAGGCAAGAAGTATTTACCCAGCAATACCTGAACACTACAGCGCTGTGCTATTTCAACCGAATTAGAAATAGCCGATGGAATGTCGCTGAATAGCTCGATCATTTCTTGCTGAGTTTTAAAATACTGAGTGTTGTTGTAAGGGCGATTTCGGCGAGGGTCATCAATGGTTGAACCTTCTCCTATGCACACTCGTGCTTCATGGGCATCAAAGTCATCTTCCTTCATGAAGCGCACATCATTGGTGGCCACCACCGGCACTTGTTTTTTATCCGCCAGCCGCAGTGTTTTTCCCACTAATGCATCGTCACCCTTACGTTCAGTGCGTTGAAGCTCTAGATAAAATCGATTTGGGAATACGGATAACCAAAATTCTAAATTCTCTTCGGCTTTGGCATTTTCCGCTCTTAATAATGCAGCGCCAATATCGCCCGTTTGAAAACCTGACAATGCAATTAGGCCTTCATTTTTTTCTTTAAACCATTCTTTTTTAATTTGAGGCTTGTCGTGATGCTGATTCTCGGTAAAGCCAGAACTGACCAGTTCGGTAAGATTGCGATAACCCTTCTCATTTTGAGCATAAAAAGTCATGCGGTGTGGATTTTCAGGATCATCCTCTTGCTCAATATAAAGGTCTGCGGCCAAAATAGGCTTGATGCCCGCACCTAAACAGGCGTTGTAAAACTTAATCAGCGCAAACATATTACTTTGATCGGTAATGGCCAACGCTATTTGCTGATCTTCACCCGCGGTTTTAATCAAATCTTTAATGCGCACAATGCCATCAAGCAATGAAAACTCGGTATGAATCTTTAAATGTACAAACTGATTGGGCATTGTTTTCCTGCTAAAACCGTGACGCTTACAACAATAGTTACGTATGTATAAACCAAAAACCTAGGATCGCTGACACTGACCCTAGGCATATAGACTGAAGTATTGTAACGAAGAAACGGCACTATTACAGGTTAATTAACACCAATAAAGCGCTTGAAAGTGCCGTTTGTATTGCGGGTAATTATTGAGCAGCTTGCATCTGGTTTTGTAGCTGAAGAATACGCTTAGCATTCACCCCTAAATCACTCTTGCCTTGACGGCTCATACTGCGAATATCCACCTGCGAACCACTTGCCTGACCATCTTGTACAACAGCCTTGATGCGTATGACTACATCGTCTTTAAAGCCAAATAGTAAACTGCTATCTACGGCTTCAAGGGTGTATGGCAAGCTAGTATTGTTTTCAGCCAGTATTTGCCAGCCATTTTGCGTAACCACCTCTTTGGCTTTGGTGAAAACTGCGACTGGGGAATCAACCACCAGCAAGCTATTTAAATCTGGGTAACCTGCTTGTTGTAATGCAGCCAGTTCAGGCCCTTCATAAGCAACAGAGTGGTCCCCTTCTAAACGATCAGCCTTAGCTGCCATTAGTGCCGGCGGTGTCACCAAGTCTGTCGAAATATCATGAATAAACGGGTAGCTTTTTGCGTCAATAATTGAATTACCCAAGATACCAATTGGAACCAGTGTGGCTACTACGGCTATCACAAGAGCCTTTGAATCCTGGGTTTCTCCCTTGCTCATTTTTAAGACACTTAATACCAGCACCACAAAACCCACAATGGCGGCCACTATAAACAATAAAAAGCTGTTTCTAAAATGCCACACTTCCAATCTTGCTGCCGCAATTGCCAACGGGTAAACCACCAACAGAACCAAGGCTAACCACTGCAGTTTAACTGCAGGTACTTTTTGTAATAGGGACATGGATACTCCGTTTATTATTTGTTTGTTGCTAACTTATTATTCTGGGCAAGTTCGTTCATCAAAATCGATCGCTTTGCTATGGTAACCTAAACACAATTGTTTGGGAGCACTTGCTTGCCCTTGATCGTTACTACCCCAGCATAAAATGCCTTGGTGATTCTCTTCAGAATATACAGCGTTATCTTCACTGTCATAAATAACATCGCCATTATCACCTTCATCTGGTGACCACGCATAACCTGAATATTCATTTGAGGCGCAGGTAAAACCATTACCTGCCGAAATTGTGCGGATATTAAGGTTAATATCTGCCGGGACGTCCAAAAGAGTACCATCCGTATTATTTTGCCCGAAGCATTCCGCGCTCAACAGTTGCGGCTGTACATCCGTTTTTGCCTGGGTTTCGTTTAAAATGCATACGTGATTCTTACCCGCACTCATATGAACAACCTTTCTACTAACAGCTGCTAAAGCGCTAGCGCTCCAACCAAGGGTGTTACCCCAGCAGCTCACTTCTCCCAAAATATCACTGGCACACACAAAGTCATGACCCACTGCAACCTTTGAAACATCGGTTAAACCACCAGGTACACTGGCTTGCCCCTGAGAATTATCACCCCAGCAAATTAATTCATTCTGATCATCAATTGCACAGCTAGTATTTCCACCAGCCGCTACCCAGCGGGGATCCGTTAATACAGGAACCACGGTTTGACCCATGCGATTATCTCCCCAGCAATACACGCCAAATGCATCTAACGCACAATTGTGATTATCACCACTCGCGATCACATAGGGCGCTGATAACCAATGCCCCGATTTAGGCTCTGATTCCCCTAAAGGCTCAGGATCGGTATTCACACCAAAGTTATTACTGCCATCGCAATGCACACGCCTACCACCTAGGTTGGTTAGCGTGGTACAAACATGGTCATTACCGATACTTAGCATTTTATCTGAGCCATCAACATTCCCGCTCACCTGCTCCCTATCATTGGGATGAATTCTTCGACCCCAGCAACTCAAGTAGCTACTCCCTTGAAAAGCGCTTCGCTTTCCATAGGCACAGGCACGCCCATCCCCTGCGACTAACTCATAGCGAAGTGCTAAATCAGTTTCAAACGCTAAAACAGAAACTGAATCACCGTTGAGTCGAGCATCAGGTGTAAAGGTGCGAGTAAACGTAAAAGTGGGATCTGAATCTTCTTCGCCACACCCTGACAATAGTAGAATTCCGCCCATTAAGAGCAATAGAGTAAACCGCATGAGGTAGCCTTGATGTATAAGATTGAACGTATTTTTATTGTTATTTTTGTACTGAACTTATTTGTGCTTCTAGCTTAAAGGGCTAGCCTATAAAAAACTATGAACCCCTTAACAACAAACCCAAGCCAAAACACTCAAGCCTGTCTATTTTAAATCATTCTTGTAAAAGTTGAGCAACTTAAGTTTTATTTACTCTTTTCAAATGCCAGATCCTTTTCTAACTCTTTCATCTTGTACTCAAGATCCGCTATCTGTTGCTTTAAAGTGGAACGCTCTTGTTGAGCATCAGCCATTAAAGCATTTGCGGCTTCTAAGTCTGCCAGGTAGCTTTTTGAATTATTTGCTGCTGTTCGCGCAAACATGAAGTAAGAAAGCGCCATTCCTAAAATGAAGGCTGCTGCTGCGATATAAGGCATTTTTATCCCCTGTAATTCGTCAAAATTTCATCTAATTTATTTATCCCCAATAACTGTGGATAACTCTGTTAAGAACAATTTGAAAACTCCCTCTAATTGAGTGTTTTTAGGGGGGGCAGACTAATTGTACAAAAAACAACCACACCATTGTTAGCCCTTTACTTTCAATGACTTACGTTATTTTTTATGCGTCTTTACTGTGTCTACATGCAAAAATGTACGCGTTTCGATCAAGTTTCAAACTAATGTGTATAAAGCTCGGCGCAACTTGTCCGTGTCAATAGTTTTTTCATGTTTTATTAGGCCAGTATGCTTTTCATACAGCAACCGTCAATAAAATGTACAAGGTAAGTATTAACTTACCGTTAATAGCCCATCAATACGAGTTAAGCAAGAAATCACCTGACCCAATTTACGGTTTTTAAATGCCTCTTCGGCCATCGGTGCTACATCGCATTGGATAGGCAGCGCCACACCTTCTGACATCATCCAATAAAATCTAGGGATCATCACAAACTGCAGCCAATGCTCGAGTGGCAAAGTATCCACACAAAATGGCTGATCACTCATAAGCGCGTCAGGACTTGGAGGTTGCACTGCCCAAATACCATGATCCTGCATATTCGATTGCAAACTCACCAAGCATGCCGTTAGCTTTTCATGTTGTGTATCCGGTGCCATAAAAGCCTCTTGTTTCAATCCTAGCCATAAATATCAGCCGAGTTAATCATGCACATGACCAGTATTATTATCGTCACCCGTTCATTCACATGTTTCAAACAGCACTACTCGCCACCCTGTGTTACATTAATCACACTTAAAGGGTACGACTAAACGGACGCATTATGTCTGTGCTATTCATATTAATCAAAGTCGATCCACTCAAGACCCAAAAACGGTAAGTTTTCATTTTTATGTTCAAAATATTCATCAATCGATTCTTTAATGCCTTAGCTTTTTACACTCGTATTCCCTGCCCTAACTGGGTGGATTATGGTGAAGATCAATTAAACCGAGCTTCTGTTTTTTTTCCATTAATGGGATATCTAGTCGCTGGGTTTTCATTTTTAGTTTTCAGCCTATCTAACCAATTATTCTCTATAGAACTGAGCGTCGCCATCAGCTTGGTTTCGAGCATATTATTTACTGGTGCTTTTCATGAGGATGGGTTTGCCGATTTATGTGATGGCTTTGGTGGTGGCTGGAAACAAGCGGATATTTTACGCATCATGAAAGACAGCCGACTGGGTACCTACGGTGTAACGGGCTTGCTACTGATGCTATTACTTAAATGGCAATCACTTGTGGATATTGCAGCCATCAATGTTGAGTATCTCTTTTTAGCGCTTTTAGTCAGCCACGCAATCAGCCGTGCATTTACTATCAGTCTGATGATAGTCCTCCCTTATGTGCAAGAAGACGCCCTTTCAAAAGCCAAGCCCATTGCAAAAAGCTGGTATAAAAGTGACATGGCATTTGCTTGGCTGACAGCGCTAATTCCATTGATCTTTCTACCCATTGAAACCGCTGGCTACGTGTTAGTAATAGGTGGCTTTAATTTTTATTGGATTTATAAGTGGTATTTAAACAGGCTAAATGGCTACACAGGTGATGCCTTAGGTGCTAGCCAACAGATTCAAGAAGTATGTTGTTATCTAGTAATATTAGGAGTGGCATTGTAGAACCAGGTAGACTCCAGCAACACGAACCTACCAACCCAGTTACAACTGAACGCTTATTAAATCTGTACCATCCTGTATAATCACGCCAATTCCTTATTACCATCAGTGTGCACCATGGATCTTAGTCAGTACCTTAGCGAGCTTGAAGGCCAATATCGTTTATTTGATGTGGGCCGTCGCATCCGTAAACTCGATAAAACGCAGTTTAAGCAGTTTGAAGACCTAGAGATCCCTTACCCGTTCCCGTATTTGCAGCATGCTTGGCTGGCGCTCTATATTACGCAACCCAATGACATTGGTAATGAGACCTTATGGTTTCTTAAGTGGCCATTGGATGAGCAAGGGAAGCTGATTCAATATGTGCGAGATGATTTGGTCATGCGCTTAATTCGCTTAAGCGAACAGCCTTTAAATGCACAATCTGATACCGAAATTGACGATCCATTAAAAGACAATTCATTTTCGTTTAACCCCGATGATATTCGCCGCGCCAATCTGCACGCCATCATCAACCACACTCAACATCGTAAACCTTCAGGGCATTATGATTCAGTGGTGAGTTATCTACAGGCCGGCACGTTGAATTCACTGGAGTTAAACCATTGGAAAAACCTTGGCATGCAAGGCATTGCCGATATAGCCGCTAAAAGCCACAATCACGAAGCCAGCTTAAAAGCTTGCCTAGCTAAAATGCCCAGCGAAGTGTATCTGGCCTTTGCTCAATGCCTAGAACACTCAGAAGTCTCTCATGGCGTAGCAAGTGCTGCGTTAAAACGGCTTGAGAAAGACATGGCCTCTTCGAATAACAGTCCAGCTGTTGAAGCAGGCATTCGAATCATTGGTGCGTGTTTTAGCGACCAGCTGCGCATAGATGCGTGGCAATTATGGATGAACAGTGACTATAAAGATGACGTAGCCTGTGTACTGGCATTTGCTACGCGAAATTACGATGATCTCGCTTTTATGCCACACGCCATTACACCATTTTTAATCACACTTGCTAACTTTAACCAAGAAGGCAGCCAGACTTATTCTGTGTTTATTAAAATTGTAAGTGACTTATTATTCTTACCTGGCATTCGTAATGTATTGTTAAATGCATTGCGTAACCCTGAGCGCCCTGAAGTGTTAGGGCAAGCCATGCAAGCTCTGCTAGACAGCAAAAAGTAAATTATAAGCGTGCCACATAACTCAGATATGATTTGCCCTTGCCAAAAACAACAAACGAATGCGCAGCGTTATAATACGTGCTGCAAAGTTTTCCACGATGGTGAACTCGCCCCTACAGCCGAAAAACTGATGCGCTCTCGCTTCAGTGCATATGCCTTAGGGCTAAGTACATACTTAAAAGATACTTGGCATTCATCTACCCGCCCTAACCCACTAGAAGCTGAACCGGACGATCAATGGCTGAAATTGGATATTATTTCTTTTTCTGACAACACCGTTCACTTCAAAGCGTTTTATAAAGAAGACAATGCATTTGCATTCTTAGAAGAACATAGTCGTTTCACCCATGAACACGGCAGGATTGTGTATCTAAGCGGTGAAACCAAGGTAGATAATGTAAATTTAAAACGTAATGATACTTGCTTATGTGGCAGCGATAAAAAGTTTAAGAAATGCTGCGCGGCTGATTAATACACAGCCTGATGTAGTTTTCAGTCACGTCCAACTTACCCATTAATTGGGTGGATCTTATTAGAGCGCTGGCTTAATCACTATCTAGTTAAGCCAACGGCTTTAATGCACCGAGTTAAGCCAGTGGCTTTAATACACCTAATGTTCTAACCCAATCTGTTACAGCTTCGCCTGTTGCTGTACGCCAACCTTTTAATTTATGCACAGGGATTATCTTGTATTCATCCAGTTCATAATTCATTTTTATTTGACCCTGCGCTTTAACCGAATATGCGATGATCAATTGATTTTTTTGTTCAAACATATAATGCCCAACAAATTTAGCATCGTAGGCTTTCAGCCCTAGCTCTTCTTCTGTTTCACGTATGGCCGTCTCAACAGGTAACTCCAATGGATCAACATACCCAGTGATGATACTAAATATTCCTGCTGGCCACGCCACATTGTGCGCAAGCACCACACCATCAGGTGTTTCTACAATGACAGCCACGACAGGGGTTGGGTTATTAAAATGCGCAAAGCCACACTCTGCCGAACACGCTTGAATGATATGACCATCAATTGGCTTAAGCTTTGTTTTGGCACCGCAATTAGGACAATAGTGATACGTTGGTGTTATAAATTCTGACATTAAAATTCACCTGACAAACAAAAATACGTTTTCACTCTAGCATAGGTATATTTGATTTAAGAAGGTTGAACCTTTAAGCAACCTGGTGTCTTATAGAAAATGATGATTTCTAGCCTGACAACGAGCCGTACCTTTTTTAACTGCCTATGAACCCTGTTTTCCGATTCACAATCTTATTTAGCCTGCTTATACACTTGTGCGTGTATGTGGCCCTGATGGTGAATTTCGAAGACATATTAAAACAACCCCCAGAACAGGCTCCCGCACAAACCATGGAGTTTGTTCTTGCACCACCCATACCTGAGCCTGTAGCCACCCCAGAACCCATTGAGCCAGATAAACCCCCTCCTCCAAAGCACATGGAGGACGATATAAACAAGGCAAACACCAGTGACGGCATAGCGGAAACGGGTGGCAAACAAACCCCTAAGCCAAAAGGTCAAGACACACCCGAACTATCAGAGGCCGAAGCCGAGTCGACCGCTGATTCACCAGAATTACTCAGCAGCTCCCTATCTGACTTATTACAGCAAGCCATTAATAACGTCGAACTAGAAAAAGCCACTGACAGTGACGATAAGAAACAAATGGGAGAGCAATTAGAAGAGCTAGACGACAGTGCCCTAGATGACAGCTTGGTGGAATCACCATTAAATAAACTAGAAGAAGAAAAAGCCCGTTGGCGAAATATGGTGCTTAAGCGAATTAGCGAACAAATTAAATTTGTATGGGTGAAGCCGGATGGCACCCGTCAATCCGATTCAGGCATCATTCGGCTGGATATCGATCGCGAAGGCTACCTGAAAGGGGCTTGGGTGCACCTACCCAGTGGCGATGGCATGCTAGATGCCTCTGTATTGCGTGCCATACGCAGTGTTTGGCACTTTCAAATTCCAAAGTCGGATAGGCTTAATCGCTATTATCGTCACCTAGAGTTTCATTATAGCGGCGGCAGAGAAACCGGCTAACCCAGCTAGGCTGCTATTAAGCTAACCAAGCGATACTAGGCTTCGTCTTTGGCCGTGCCCATTCCCCGTAAAATCATGCCCCAGGTGGTCATCATCAAGCCTACAATCGAAATAAGCATGCCCGTATTTACCCAAAAGCCGTGCCTAACCATAAATGGTACGACTTCATGCTTAGCATTCATATCACAAAGGCCTTTAATATAATCCCAGCTACCCATATTTTGAACACAGCGTGCGGCATCCTGAGCTTCTAGCATATATAAAGTGACCAATATAACACTGGGCACGAACAGTAAAATCATTCCCCATCTAAGCATGAATGCTCCATTTTTAATTACTTTTCACTATATTGCGCAAAATTAGCACAATGCGTCTGTTCCAACCATTGCATTATTACATAGGACTAGGCAATAATGGCCAGCTATAAAAAAGTATAATAAAAATTGAGTACTGCTTATGAAATCCCTAATACGGTCGGCCCTTATTCTAACCCTTACGGTATTCGTATCATTTACCGTTTCGGCAGATGCCCAGCTAGATTCACTGTTAAATAAAATTGACTCAGATATTGCGGCAAAACGCCTGAGCAACCCCGCGGGTAACAATGCCATAGAGAAAATTTGGCAGTTTAAAGCCCTGGCCCCTTATGATCAGCGCATTAACAGCCGTGCTTACAGCGTAGGCGAGGTTTATGTCACTCTGGCCAACAAGTCCATTTCAGCCAAAAAATTCAGCAAAGCTCAATTACACCTAGATAAAGCTTGGATGCTGGCTTACTTAACACCAGGGCTAGAATCCACTCAGGATTCTTTAGACAAGGTTTACAAGTCAAGTGCTTCAAAGCGTGTTGCTAAGCAATCGAAACCAGCCCCTAAAAAGCAAACTGCTAAAGCAAATAACAGCAATTCAGATAAAGCCAAGAAACAAAAGCAACTAGCTGCCACTAAATTGGCCAGACAAAAAGCAGATAAGCAGGCTGCTGAACGTCGCCGCCTAGCTGAAGAAACTGAGCGTCGCTTAGCCAAGCTTCGTAAAGAACAAGCGGTTAAAGCAAAAGCAGCACAAAAATTAGCCTCGCTAGAAGCCAAGCGCCAGAAAGCCGCTAAGTTTGCAGCTCAATCTTTTGAAGTTACATCAAAGTCTATTGCTGACTTCAACCTAGATCAAAACTTGATTGATAACCGTGAGACCCGAGCAATTCGTACTGCGCTGGGCCCGATCTGTAAAGAGATCATTGATAACGATGCATCGGTTGTATTGAATACTCGTAACAAACAAGATTATCGCTGGTTGACGGTTCGTTTAACACTCTGTGTGCGTCGTATCGATAAAGAATTCCGCTTACGTCACAGCCATAAAGAAGTGGCCGACGCTGATCCAAGCATTAGCCTACACCCAGGCCGTAGCATGTCATTGATGCAAAAATCTCGTGGCTAATTCCAATTATTAACCGCACATAAAAAAACCGAGCTTATTAGCTCGGTTTTTTTATGTCTGGAATATCCCTAATACAATCAACCAACCGCTCTCTGTTAGCCCGCCTTTTTTAATTCAGCCTCTGTTGTTTCAGCCAGCGATGTAATCAAATCACAAACCTGAGACTGCAATACCAAAGGTAAATCATGACCCATACCTTTGATTAAATGTAATTTAGCATTAGGAATCGCATGAGCGGTTTCAATTCCCCCTTCTACTCGTACTAATGGATCGTCAGTTCCATGAATAACCAAGCAAGGCAACGTTAAACCTGCCAATCGATGAGTTCTATCGCTTGCTGATAAGATCGCCAACATTTGTCGCGCCGTTCCCGCAGTTGACATACCTCGGTCCATTAAACGCTGAACAAATGCTTTTATTTCTGACGTTTCTGTCGGGTAATCAGGGCTGCCTATTAACTGCCAAGTTTTCACATTGTAGGCCATCAATGTTTCGGGGGTTTTCAATTTTGGTTTAGCCATTAAATGTGACGACACTGCACGAGTCGGGCCTTTAAGCTTTGGATTTCCAGTCGTACTCATTATTGATGTTAAACTTTTCACTCGATCAGGAAATTCCAGTGTAAGTAACTGAGCAATCATACCTCCCATGCTGGCCCCTACGACATGTACCTGCTGAATACGTAATGCATCCAGCACGCCTTTCACATCATTCATCATATCTAATAATGAATACGTACAGCTAACAGATAACCCTATTTTTAATTTTATAAACTGCCATACCATGTTCGGCACTTTTAAATGATCAAACTTTTCAGACTGCCCCTGATCGCGATTATCCATTATTAAAACACAAAACCCTTTTTGTACCAGTGATTCAATCATGCTCATGGGCCATGCGGTCATTGGCATCCCCAGACCATGAATTAACAGGATAACGGGCGCTGTTTTATCCCCATATAACTCATAGGCGATTTTTGTGCCCTTGGCATCAACTGTTTGTATGGCATGATCTTTCATAAATGGCTCAATAATTAGAGTGCATGTGTATTCAAATCTAAGGCTTATAAGGCAAGAAAACAACACTGGCTAAAAATGCCTACCTTCTGTTAACTTAACCATGTTTAATGATTTCTATTGTATGGCTGAATTTTATGAAACTCTATCAAACACTTTTTACACTGGCATCACGTTTCGCCATCATAGGCTGGGCGCTATTAATTGCTTTACCAATGTGGCAGTACACACAAACGATTACCATCTCCATTGTGGTCATTTTACTCTGTGTACTTTACAGCTACCTTGTATTCATGGGTAAGAGGCACGATGATCTGGAAACAAAAACCAGAGGCAATTTTTGGTCGCTTAACGGTGTTGTAAACTTATTTAAATCCCCAAGAGTCGTATTAGCCGGCTGGATACACTACTTGGCTTTTGATTTAATGGTGGGACTCTTCATACTGAATGATGCAGCCCAATACGATATTAACCATTGGCTATTAATCCCCTGTCTATTACTCACCTTAATGTTTGGCCCAGCAGGGTTGCTCGTATACTTTTGTTTACGCGGCTTAATAACTGGCGAACTTACATTCATGGGATAATTACCATAAACTGCATTTATTATTTTTACAGTAACAAGCGATAACACAGATTGAATCATCAAAAGTTAAAAACATTATCCGATCTAGTCACCGATGCGCACACACGTATTCAGCAAGATTTTGCTTTAATTGATCCCATTGTCGGTGTAAGCCACAATATGCGCAAAAATGGCGTGCCTGCTGATGTCATGACAATAGACTGCCTCAAAACTAAAAAGCGTATTATTATCATTCTGCATGACCAGCAGCAAAATATTATCCATTACCAGTTTTCGTTTATTGAGCAAGACCCTGCTGACGCATTCAAAACCATCGACTTTGACAAGATGAACGCCGATATTTTATACACATGGATGAAAGACTACTTTAGTTAATTTGAATCATCGAAATGTGATCACCTTATTACCACCCAACAACCTAAGGTAAGAGTGATCATTATAATAATTCAAAGTGAATTGCGTTTTACTGTATTTGCAATGGGTAATTGACGCATTAATAACCGGCTCAAAAACCTGATAATTACCCTCATCTGTCAGGCCTAATGCGTACTGAACCACGGCCGCAATCACACCGCCAGATGTAAATACGGCTATATTTTTACCAGACCCATGTTGCTTGATAATATCGTCTACACATCCTTTAACGCGCCCGTAAAAGTCAGCCCAAGATTCCAATCCTTCTATTTCGTCATCAAGTGTTTGCCAATATTTAAAGCACGCTCTTAAAATATATTGATAAGCTTTTTTATTAGTACTGGCTTGCGCCATCCACTCATTCATTTCAGGCTGAGTCTCAGCCAATTTTGGCATCAGCTTCATAACAATAGAATTAGCATCTAATTCATCTAAACGTGCATCCACATTCAAGCTAGGCAATATAATATCCTGCCTTTTATACGCGCTGATTACTTGCTCAGCGGTTTCTTTCTGGCGCACTAGGGCGCCAGAATATAAGGCATCAAAATGCACCTGTGTCTTTGCTAGGTAATCTCCAGTTAAATCCGCTTGCTGCATGCCTAAATCTGATAACTTATCATAGTTACTGCTACCAAAACTGGCTTGACCGTGTCGAATAAAATAAATTGAAGCCATGTATATCCTTAAATATAAAAGTCGGCAGCCGTTAGACCATAAAATGTTTAGCTACCGATTAAAGAAACACTGTAACGGTAATTGAAATAAATCAAAATGACTTGTGCATAGAATTGATTGTTTTATCTGCCCAACATAAGTGCGGGTTATAGTTGTACATAAGCCATATTCAGAAAGGGTAATTAAACCCCAGCATTCTGTTTATTACTGTGGTATTTGTTACTATAGATGCGTCACCGAAATACATGAATAATCACACATACTCATTTTTAATATTTCACACATGGAATCAGCATGGCCAATGCATCTAGCGATACACTTTCTAAGTTTGGCCCCCTATTAAAGTTTTGGCGCAATACTCATGAGCTAAGCCAAGAAGCCTTGGCTTTAAGCGCTGACTCGTCTACTCGCCATATTAGCTGCCTTGAAAATGGAAAGTCTCATCCTAGCCGAGCCATGATTGATAAACTGTCAGAAGTGCTTAACCTTGGTGAGCGCGATTCATGCTATCTACAATTAGCAGCAGGCTACTTACCGGCGGCTAAATTCATTGACTTTCATGACCCAAAATACAACTGGTTAAAAAATGCAATGATTCTGACATTAAAAGCCATGGATCCTTTTCCTGCCGCTCTCATGGATCGCTACGGAAAACTTTTAATGGTGAACAAGGGATGGATTGGTTTTCACAGACAAGTGGCTTCACAAGCGGATCTTGAAAAAGCTCAAAATCACTATGAGTTTCTATTTGCACACCATCAAGATCACAGCCCATCAGAAGTGAAAAAAAACACCTTGGCATTGATACTCATGGCCATGAAACAAGAATCATTATTAAGTCAAGACAACAACTTTACCGATATGTTTGACGCACTGCATGCATTGCCAGATGTACCCAACGATTGGGAAAAACGTGCTGCCAGCTTAGAGCCGCAGGCCAGCTTTAAAGTACAAATGGATATTAACCATGTTCAGCAAAATTTTTACAGCGTCAGTCAAATGGTGGGGGCGCTTGGTCCAACCTCATTTGTCTCAGAGCCTAGATTAATAATAAATACTTTATACCCAGAAAACCCTGACCTAGACTTAACTCAACACATGGCAGATGACCTTTTCCACCCGCTTTTAGCATACTAATACCCAATAATAGACAGCTAATTATACGCAATAAAAAACCCCCAACATTCTCCGGTGAATGATGGGGGTCAAAGACGTTTTATACTTAATGAACTTACAATAATATATTTTTAATAATTATTAAATAGGTTTATTAAAATAATATAATTTGATTAAAATTTCATTACAACTCGTAATTAAGCCTTGATCATAAACAGAAATTATTAAACCCACTATGTTAGATTCGGTCGAATACAGCAATAAAGCCGAATGATTATCGATCAACCCTATCGTTAACCTAAATACTCCATTCCATCTGATTTCCAGCTAAAAAAGTAAATATGACCTAACATGTCATGGCGACACTTATTTATATATACCAAACTGACTGCATTACTAAAATAACGCACTTAAGGTTTGATACATGCCAGCACCAATCGTCAGCGAACGTGATCTAGAGTTTATGCTTTACGAGCTTTTTGATGCCGAAGGCTTAACAAAGCGCGCGCGATATTGCGATCATAATCGTGAAACATTTACAGCCGCTATTAATACTGCAAAAGCTGTATCTGAAAAATACTTTATGCCTTTACGCTCAAAAATTGATAAAAATGAGCCTACCTTTGACGGTAAGAAAGTATCCATGCTTCCCGAAGTTAAACCCGCGCTCGATGCCGTTGTTGAAGCGGGTTTATTATCCCCATCAGCCGATTACGAAATGGGTGGTATGCAATTGCCGCCAATCGTTACCAGTGCCGCCTCTGCTTATATCTCGGCTGTAGCCAGTACCACCACTGGCTACCTAGCGCTTACCAATGCAAATTGTAATCTTATACAAGCCTATGGCTCACCAGAACAAATTGAAAAATGGGTAACCCCCATGCGCGAAGGTCGTTTTTACGGCACCATGGCCATGACAGAACCTTCTGCGGGATCAGGCTTAGCTGACTTAACCACCACTGCAACACCAACAGAAAATGATCACTATCTAATTAAAGGCAATAAAATTTACATCAGTGGTGGCGACCACGAATTATCTGAAAACATTGTTCACCTAGTACTTGCACGCGTTAAAGGTGCAGAAAAAGGTATTAAAGGTGTATCTCTGTTTATTGTGCCTAAATACTCATTAAACGAAGACGGCACAGTGGGTGAACATAACGATGTAAATCTAGCCGGTTTATTTCATAAAATGGGTGGCCGTGGTCATACCTCTTGTGCCTTGAGCTTTGGTGAAAAAGACGGCGCTAAAGGGTATCTAGTAGGCGCAGAAGGCAAAGGCCTTTTCTACATGTTTCATATGATGAATGAAGCCCGCATCATGGTTGGCACAGGCGCTGCAATCACCGCCCTAACTGGTTACCAATATTCGTTAGACTATGCGAAAGAACGGCCTCAGGGGCGATTACTGACTAATAAAGACCCCCTATCTGCCCCTGTTAATATCATCCAGCACCCTGATGTGCGCCGTATGCTGCTCACTCAAAAAGCCTATTCCGAAGGAGCATACTCATTATGCTTATTAGGAAGCCAATTATCCGATGATGAAAAGACAGCCGAGACAGAAGAAGAACGTGCTAAGGCTCATCTGCTATTAGATTTTCTCACGCCTATCATTAAAACATGGCCATCAGAATATGGGCCTAAAGCCAATAACCTAGCCATTCAAGTACTAGGTGGCCACGGCTATTGTAATGAACACCCTGTAGAAATGTTTTATCGTGACAACCGTTTAAATCCAATACATGAAGGCACTACAGGCATTCAATCTCTGGATTTAATGGGCCGTAAAGTTCCAATGAAAAACTTTGCAGGCTATGGCGCTATGTTAACTGAAATTTTAACGACCACTAAAAAAGCCGAATCTATTGAAACCTTTAGTAATTATTCAAAAGAATTATCAAATGCGGTTAACACGCTAAAAGACGTCACCAGCACTGTAATGGCGGCGACCCAATCTAAGAATCCTGACTTGGTATTTTCAAACTCAGTTGCGTATCTCGATCTATTTGGTCACATCGTCATTTCATGGTTATGGCTTAAACAAGGCATGACAGCACAAGCCGGTTTAGATAAGTCACCACATGCCGATGATGAAAAATTCTATCGAGGAAAACTTCAAGCCATGCAGTATTTCTTTCGCAGTGAACTACCAAAAATTTATCACTGGGCTGCATTAGTAAAAAATATTGATAGCACAAGTTTTGATATGCAAGAAGACTGGTTTTAATTTAACTCAAAAAATAATAAGGAATAAAGATGGAAGCAATCGCGCGTGACGCTATACAAAGCATTGTCAATACAGAACCTCGTATTACTGATTGGTTTGAAGTGAAACAAGAACAAATTGATCAATTTGCAGATTGCACGCTTGATCATCAGTTTATTCATGTTGACCCAAAAGCGGCGGCTAGCACCCCTTTTGGATCAACCATTGCTCATGGTTTTTTAAGTTTATCTATGCTGTCACACTTTGCTGAATCATTTGGCACCTTAATTGATGGTGCTTACATGGGTGTGAATTATGGGTTTGATAAAGTACGTTTTATTTCTCCCGTAAAAGTAGACAGTCGAATTCGAGGCTGTGCAAAAGTGGTCGACGTAAAAGAAAAAAAACCTGGCCAGTTTATGTTTAAAACCGAAGTAACAGTTGAAATTGAAAATTCCACTCAACCAGCCTTAAAAGCTGAGTGGATTACCATGCAAATGGTCAAATAGAATAATACATAATCAACAATATATGCGATTAACTAACATGTATTATCGCAATTAATAAATTTAAACATTTACATTTATAAGAGAAAAATATGTCTATTAGTTTTGAAGGCCAAGTGGCCATAGTAACTGGCGCAGGTAACGGCCTTGGACGCAGTCACGCATTAGCATTAGCCGAACGCGGTGCTAAGGTAGTCGTAAATGACTTAGGTGGTGCTCGTGATGGCAGCGGCTCATCTTCTGCTGCAGCTGATGAAGTCGTTGCCCTAATTAAAGCAAACGGTGGTGATGCGTTTGCACACGGCGCTAACGTTGCCAATTTTGATGAAGTGCAAGACATGGTTAAACAAACTATGGATAAATGGGGCCGTGTTGATGTTTTGATCAATAATGCAGGGATATTACGCGATAAAACATTCGCAAAAATGGACCTTGCTGATTTTAAATTGGTGATGGACGTTCACGTAATGGGCTCGGTTAATTGTACCAAAGCTGTTTGGGATATTATGCGAGAACAAAATTATGGTCGTATCGTCATGACAACATCATCATCTGGCCTATACGGTAACTTTGGCCAAACTAATTAAGGCGCAGCAAAAATGGCTGTTATAGGGTTTATGAATACTCTCGTGATAGAGGGTCATAAAAATGATATCCGCATCAATGCACTTGCTCCAACTGCCGCAACGCGTATGACTGAAGATTTAATGCCAGCTGAAATATTAGCCATGCTAAAACCTGAAGCTGTTACCGCTGGTGCTCTGACTCTTTGTCATAAAGATGCTCCAAACAAATTTATTTTAGCGGCAGGTGCCGGTGGTTATGCTAAAGCTGGAATATTCGAAACCGAAGGTATTTTCTTACCTGAAGCTGATCAAGACACAGATAGAATTGATGCGTTACGCACTAAAATATCCGACACAACTGGTCAAGTAGACTTACAAAACGGCACCAAACAAGGTGAGAAGTTTTTAGGTAAAGCTATGGCATTTATAAACAGTCAAAAATAATCAGTAATACGAAAAGCAGGCCTAATTTTTTAGCCCTGCTAATTTCCTTAAGACTAAAAGTGAATTCATTATGAAAGAAGCCGTCATTGTATCCGCTGCTCGTACGCCAATTGGCAAAGCCTATCGAGGTGCATTTAACAATTTAGAAGCGCCGTCACTTTCTTCGCACGCAATTAAAGCCGCGGTGCAAAGATCCGGGGTTGATCCTCAAGAAATTGATGATGTAATTTTTGGTGCTGCACTGCAACAAGGCAGCCAAGGTGGAAACTTTGCTCGTCAAGCTGCACTTGCTGGTGGCCTTCCAGTAACGGTTTCAGGAATGAGCTTAGATAGACAGTGTTCTTCTGGTGTTATGTCTATTGCAACCGCAGCAAAACAAATCATGGTTGACGGTGCGCCCGTGGCTTTAGCGGGAGGCTGTGAATCCATCAGTCTTGTGCAGAACGATAAAATGAATATGTTCCGCGCTAAAGACCCTATGACACTGGCCGCGGCACCTGATATCTACATGCCTATGTTAGATACCGCTGAACTGGTTGCTAAAAAGTATGGGATTTCTCGCGAACAAATGGATGAGTACGCGCTAGAATCTCAAATGCGCACGGCTGCAGCACAAGAAGCGGGTAAATTTGATGATGAAATCATACCTGTCACCGCCACTAAGCTTATACAAGATCGCGAAACAGGTGCCGTCAGCGAGCAAGAAATCACCTTAACAAAAGATGAAGGTAATCGACCTTCAACTACTTTAGAGGGGCTTTCTAGCCTTAAAACCGTTCGCGAAGGTGGTGCAATCACAGGTGGCAATGCATCCCAACTTTCTGACGGCGCGGCTGCTGTTGTAATGATGGATCGAAAACTTGCAGAGCAACGTGGGCTTGAACCTCTTGGTATATACCGTGGCATGGCCGTAGCCGGTTGTGAACCTAACGAAATGGGCATAGGCCCTATATTCGCTATTCCAAAATTACTTAAACGCACAGGTCTTAAAATGGAAGACATTGGCCTTTGGGAATTAAATGAAGCGTTCGCGGTTCAAGTTATTTATTGTCGTGATAAATTAAATATCCCTGCTGATCGTTTAAACGTTAATGGTGGTGCTATCTCAATTGGGCACCCTTATGGAATGAGTGGTGCACGCATGACCATGCATGCATTGATTGAAGGTAAACGCCGTGGTGTTAAGTATGTGGTTGTGACCATGTGCATTGGTGGTGGAATGGGCGGCGCAGCATTATTTGAGGTGTGTTAATACACTTCTAGTATTTTGCTTTACCATCTAAATAATAAAGGCTCATAAATGAGCCTTTATTATTTACTCCCCCTTAATGCCGCAGAGCCTATGGAAGGCATGTCAAAAAATAGCCTATTCAAGCAAGGGCGTTAACCATTATCTTTACGACCTTACCCCACGTGTATATCCACATTTTCTAAGTTTATTATATCGCTGATAAATGCTTATTAGTGAAAGTGCTAATTTTTGGCATCACAACGCTAGGCTTTTATATCGCCTCGGCCTTCGAATATATTCGTTATGACCGAGCACGTTTACTGATTATTATTTCTGCGTTATTAAATATAGCGGTTGATAGATTTAACCGAAAAAATCTAGCTCGTATTTAATACGCGTTATGCTCAAAAATATCACGTTAATTCTGAATAGATTAAAACTACAAGCGATTAATGTTTTACAAACTTCAGCGTCATGCGGTCACTTTCTCCAATCGCAAGATATTTATCTTGGTTTTTTTCACCCAACCGTAATGAGGGCGGTAATGTCCAAACTCCTTTAGGGTGGTTTTTAGTATCTTGTATATTCGCATTAATTTCTGACTTAGCTTCTAGTTTAAAGCCTGCTGCTTCAGCCAGTTTTATGACATGAGCTTCGGTAACATAACCTGAGCTGATCATATCTTTCAGACTGGTGCCGGGTTTTGCTCTATGCTCAACCACACCTAAACTACCGCCTGTTTTTAGGGCTTTATACATAGAGTTGAAAACGTTTTGTGCGTATGCACCTTTCATCCAATTATGAACGTTACGAAATGTAAGAACTAAATCTACTGAGCCTTCTGGAGCGATTTCAGGTCGCTCTGGTATGGATAGATCCGTGATGATTGTCTTGCCATAGATTTTAGAGTTTTGACTAAGCTTCATTTCAAACTTTTTTTGATAGTTTTTACGCCACTCTGGGGTGCGTTCAGCCACCAATGAAAAACCTGCTGCGTAATATTGACCGGTGTCTTTTAATACTGGAGCTAGAATTTCGCTGTACCAGCCGCCTCCTGGCCATATTTCAACTACCGTCATATTGGATGTTAAGCCAAAAAAATCCAGTGTTTCTTTAGGGTGGCGGTATTGATTACGAGCAATATTCTTATCTGATCGATGGTCTGCAGCTGCATGATGTGCGACTGACTCAGAGGTTAAATTGATTGCCTTAAAGCTGGTATCTTCTTGGCCAGCGTAGGCATGATTGAGACTGACTGTCAGCAGAAGGGCTGCCCACAAAAGTGCTAAGCTAGGCAGTGAGGGTAACCATTGTTTTTTTGAAGTTTTCATTATCGGCTTTCCTTAAGTCTCAATTTATAATCACTCTTTGAACATGTATCCACTATATAGTTCATTGAGGCATAGAATTCTTGTATGCCCTATAATACTAATTCTCACTAAAAGACGTTGAATTGCAATAGCTGGTCATTTACCTGCTTGCGCTTCAAGTCTATATTATGTGTAAAAGTTAAAACTCCCTATTTTCGAAACTTCTAATATTCAGAACCTACTATTAATTAAAAGCCTTTGTATTTTAGTCTCTCGCAGATTCAAACCCGAAGTCCGAACAGTCTTTATCACCACAATCATTTACAACACCCATTCTGCTTGAATGAAGCCAACATAAACGTCACAATCGCATTATATATTTGTGAGACTACTATGCGACACACTCTGCTCCTACTCAGCATCTCCATTCTATTATTAACGGCCTGCAGTAATGTCACTCATATGCGGTTATATAATGGCCCAATACTCAGCCAAAACGAAGAAGCCATTATTCAATTACCTGAAGAATTTGAAGTGTTAGAGCTGAACGGGCAAGTTATATCAGATACCCGATTACGCTTTCGATCAGGTAACGTGGATTTAAAATTGCCTGCTGGAGAGCATGTGATTGTTTTCCAATACAAGGCATTCTGGCAAATCGATGATGACAATCACGACATTCTCAGCTCGGCTCCTATCACCTTTAAATTGAACATGGATAAACAAGAGCAATTTACATTTCAGCTACCCGATATCAAACACTATAGTGCTGCAGTTGTGTTCACTAAAACCCCTGTTTTTAAGCTAGTCAGCTCACGACAAAGTATAAAAGGCAGTATTGGTATAAAAGACAACGCCCTAGTGCTAACCAACAACAAGGCTCCCACTACAACGGAGTACCCTAACTTGACACAATTAAAGTTTTGGTGGAATCGAGCGACATACTATGAACAGAGTGAATTTATAAACTGGCAAAAAAAGGCACCACAAACCTCTAATTAGCATTAACCGAAGTATAGAGGCATACTGTAAAACGCCTTTCAGGCCACACGGATGAGTTATGCCATTTATCTTTATTGATCAAGGTGCTGCTGCTATAAAGCATTACCAACCTCCGAAATCGCCTTTATTAAAACGCGCTGAAAAAAGTGCGTCTACGCAAAAAGTAGAAGGTAAAGATCCTAGTAATCAACAAAGGCATTCCGCTTATCAGCAGCACCACAATACCAGTCATCAGGTGCACACTGCTCAAGAGATCATGATGTCCCCTGTGATTTATTTAGAACAATCACAAGCTAGTATTAAAGCTGCTTGGGATCTAATGCAAAACAATAAAATCAAACACCTTCCCATCACTAAAAACAAAAAGCTCATAGGCATTGTTAGTGAAAGGGATATATTAAAAATCTACGCGTTAAAAAATGCGAATGAAAACAATTGGTATCGTACAAAGGTTTTTGCCGCTTCAGGGTCTATGGATATTCATCAGCTATCACAAGTTTTATTCGATGAATGTATTGGATCACTACCCATTGTTAACGAAGAACAAGAAATTATTGGCATGATCACCCGCAGTGACATATTAAAACTGAGCAGCCAATATGGCCCTATGGAGTTCTGGGCATAAATTCCGATTTTTTGATAGTAAACCCTATTTTAAAACTCATAGGATAATTTAACTACAAGTATCACAAGCACGTAATCCATCACGAATTTAATGAAGTTATCTAGCTCTATTTATTTACTATGGCATACCCATTAAAGTGCTAAACTGAAGGTATAAAATTATATTTACCCGATACAATAAAAAGAGATAAATAAGTATGGCTGTGGCGCATGCATGCATTACCCCTAGAAAAGCACTGAGAGTTCTATCTCGACAAGAAGTGAATCGCCTTAAGGATGCTAGTCAAACAGGCTTATATGAAATTTTTAAACGTTGTGCGTTTGCTGTTTTAAACTGTGGATCCCATGGCGACGAGTGCTTTGCGCAACAAGCTGAATACAAAGACTTTGAAATAGAAGTGGTTCAACTTGATCGCGGCATCGTACTAAATCTTATTAATGCCCCCAAACAAGCATTTGTAGACGGTGAACTAATATATGGTATTCGCGAGCACTTATTCACCGTACTCAGAGATATCATCTATATTAATGACGAAATTATTAACAACCCTAAATTTTTATCCACACCCGATTCTCAAAACAGCGAACTCATGACTAACATGGTGTTTCATATTTTACGAAACGCCAACATTTTACGCTACGGCAACCCTAATGGTTTAACCGTCTGTTGGGGCGGACACAGCATCAGCCGAGAAGAATACGATTACACCAAGGTTGTGGGTTACCAGCTGGGTTTGCGCGCATTAGATGTAGGAACAGGTTGCGGCCCAGGCGCCATGAAAGGCCCGATGAAAGGCGCAACCATTGGTCACGCCAAACAACATAATAAACAGGGTCGATACGTAGGCTTTACTGAACCAGGTATCATTGCAGCCGAAGCACCTAACCCTATCGTTAACGAACTGGTCATTTTACCGGATATCGAAAAACGTTTAGAAGCATTTGTTAGAACCGCTCACGGAATCATTGTATTTCCAGGCGGCGCAGGCACAGCAGAAGAAATTCTGTATTTGCTTGGCATTTTATTACACCCAAAAAACAAAGACATTCCATTCCCAGTTGTATTTACAGGTCCCGCATCTGCTCGATCATACTTTGAAAAAATTGATCAATTTATTGGTAGCTGTCTTGGCAAAGAAGCACAAAATAAATACAACATAATCATTGACGACCCTGAAGCGGTTGCGATTCATATGAAAAAAGAATTCAAACGTGTCACTGAATTCAGAACCCAACATAATGATGCGTTCTTTTTTAATTGGATGCTAGAAATAGACCATGAATTTCAAAGTCCATTTACTCCAACCCATAAAACCATGAGTGAATTGAACCTGTCTCTTGATCAACCAGCCCACCAACTTGCAGCAGATCTACGTCGAGCATTCAGCGGCATTGTGGCTGGCAACGTGAAACAAGAAGGCATTGAAGAAATCCAGAAATACGGTCCATTTAAGATCAATGGAAGCAGTGAAATCATAGCGCCTTTAGAGGACCTATTATCCAGCATGGTTAAGCAGCAACGTATGAAACTTCCTGGGGCGGAATACATACCCTGCTACGAAATCGTTAGCCGTTAAATCAGCGTGATAAAATCACATTCACAAAAAAGCCCAATCAATGACTGGGCTTTTTTGTGTACATATAATAGCTTTATATCAATCTACTGACTTAAGCCTTAATTCTTTTGGAAGATTAAACGTGATATTTTCTTCGCGGCCACTTAATTCAACCGGTGCTGTTCCACCCAGTTCAATCACTCGATCAACCACTTGCTGAACCAGTACTTCAGGTGCAGAAGCCCCAGCCGTAATTCCAACTGTTTTATCACGGGAAAACCAATCGGCTTTAATTTCATCAGCGTTATCAATTAAGTAAGCTGCTGATCCCATACGTTCGCCAAGTTCACGTAAACGATTAGAGTTAGAGCTGTTTGGAGAACCAACCACCAAAATCAAATCACACTGCTTAGCCAAATCTTTCACCGCATCTTGGCGATTTTGTGTGGCGTAACAAATATCATCCGTTTTAGGGCCTTGGATTTTAGGAAACTTTTTACGCAAAGCTTCAATCACAATAGCAGTATCATCCATAGAAAGGGTAGTTTGGCTCACGTAAGACAAAGCATCAGGATTAACAGGTGTTAATGATTCAACGTCTTCTACATCTTCAACCAAATAAATTTCACCACCATTGGCACTGTCATACTGCCCCATGGTGCCTTCTACTTCAGGGTGACCCTTGTGGCCAATTAAGATCATCTCGCTGCCTTTAATCGAGTAACGTGCCACTTCCATATGAACCTTGGTCACCAAGGGACAGGTTGCATCAAATACTTTTAGGCCACGATCTTTTGCTTCGTTCTGAACGATTTTAGACACACCATGAGCAGAAAAAATCACAATACTGTCATCTGGCACTTCGTGTAGCTCGTCTACAAAAACAGCCCCACGATTACGTAAGTTATCCACAACAAATTTATTGTGTACCACTTCATGCCGTACATAAATTGGGGGCTCAAAAATGTCCAGTGCACGATTTACAATATCAATGGCTCGATCGACACCGGCACAAAAACCGCGAGGATTAGCTAACGTAATATCCATAACGAAACTCTATTGAGGCTCTGAAACATTGATAATTTCAACATCAAACGTTAGCTCTTCGCCGGCTAACGGGTGATTAAAATCAACAATCACTAAGTTATCATGCACTTCTTTAATCACACCCGGTAACTCTGCACCGTTAGCGTCTGCGAAAGAAATCATTAAACCCACTTCCAATTCCATATCAGCGCCAAAATCACTGCGCTTCATGTGCTGTACATTATTTGGATTTTTTTGTGCAAATGCATTTTCAGGTGCAATCACAAAGCTTTGCTTAGCGCCTGCATCTAACCCAACCAATAAGGCTTCAAAACCCTCAGGTAAGTTACCGTCACCAACGACCAATGTAGCAGGCTCTTTTTCAAACGTACTGTCGACCACTTGCCCATCATTTAACTTAAGCGCGAAATGTAAGGTTACCTGCTTGCCTTTAGCAATTTGCATGATGTCTTCCAATAGAGTTTAGCGACTGCATTGTGCTTACTGATGAGTATTCACTGGCATGCAGCCTAATTAATAATGTGTCAGGCCTTTACGACCTTAAAAATATGATGATTGATTATGATTTTTTGTTTTGCATAAACAGGCTTTCATATAACAACATGGCAGCACCAATACTGATTGCACTGTCTGCGATGTTAAATGCAGGGAAATAAGTTTTATCCCAATGCACGTGTATAAAATCAATTACATGACCATAGGCCAAGCGATCATATAAATTGCCTAACGCGCCACCAATCACCAATGCAAGTGCAATGCTCAACCACTTTTCTGATGGCTTGAGCTTCATTAACCAAACAGTTAATACAGCACTCACACCAACGGCAATAATGGTAAAGAACCAACGCTGCCAACCGCCTTCATTTGCTAAAAAACTAAAAGCCGCACCCTTGTTATAAAGCAAGGTTAGGTCAAACACAGGCAGCACATAAACAGGCTGTGCATATTGTAATAAAGATTCTGCCATCTGCTTACTAACAAAATCTAGCACAATGGCAATAACCGCCAGCCACAACCATTTAAGTTGTGACTTATCTAGGTCAGAAAAGTGCTTTTGAATAAAAGTGTTCAGCATTATGCGAACGCCCTTTTTTCACCTTCACCATCTACGTTTTCAACACAGCGACCACATAAGGTTTCGTGCTCTTTATGCGAACCGACGTCTTCACGGTGATGCCAGCAGCGATCACACTTAGGATCTTCACTGGCTGTTACGCTTACTCGTAAACCTTCTACGTCTGTTGCTTCGCCTGCTTCAGCATTAAATGCTTCAACGGTTGCACCAGAAGTCATTAATACAAATCTAAGTTCGTCACCTAAACGCTCTAGGTCAGTGGCTAAATCGCCTTCTACAAACAAGGTCACTTTGGCACTTAAACTTGCACCAATTGTTTTTTCATTACGGGCTTTTTCTAATAGCTTATTAACCGCTGTTTTAACCGCCATCATGCGACGCCAGTAAGCATCGTTAAACGTGTCATCAGGAGCAGAAGACAAACCTGTGTACCACTCACTTAGAAGCACACTTGGCTCTCGATCACCTTCAATTGGTGCAGGCATGAACTCCCAAGCTTCTTCAGCGGTAAAGCTTAAGATAGGTGCCATCCAACGCAGCATGGCTTCTGTTACATGATACAAGGCTGTTTGCGCACTACGGCGAGGCAAGCTATCCGATTTCGTTGTGTACTGACGATCTTTAATCACATCTAAGTAGAAACCACCAAGCTCATTGATACAGAAGTTATGTAACTTCTGATAAATGTTCATGGTTTGATATTCGCTATAACTTGTTTTAATTTCTTCTTGTAACGAGTTAGCTTGATCAACAATCCATGCATCAAGTGGCAATAACTCTTCTGCTTTTAGCATATCGGTTTTAGGATCAAAACCATTGATGTTAGCTAATAAGAAACGTGTCGTATTACGAATTCGACGGTAAGAATCTGCGGTACGATTAAGTATTTCATCGCTCACTGTCATTTCACTGGTGTAATCCGTAGATGCCACCCATAAACGTAAAATATCAGCACCCAACTTATTCACAACATCTTGCGGTGACATTACATTACCTAATGACTTAGACATTTTTTTGCCTTCGCCATCTACAGTAAAGCCATGCGTTAATACTGTTTTATATGGTGCCTTACCACGAGCCGCAACACTGGTTAGCAATGAAGACTGGAACCAACCACGGTGTTGGTCTGAACCTTCTAAATATAAGTCAGCAGGCACATGCAGTTCTGGATGTACTTCTAATACCGCTGCGTGAGTCACGCCAGAATCAAACCACACGTCTAATGTGTCTGTAATTTTTTGGTATTCAGCCGCGTCATCGCCCAATAAATCTTTTGCTTCTAGATCGAACCAAGCATCAATACCTTCGCCTTCTACTTTTTTCGCAACGGTTTCAATTAATGTTTGAGTATCAGGGTGTAGTTCACCTGTTACTTTATGAACAAACAATGCAATTGGAACACCCCAGGTACGCTGACGAGAAATACACCAGTCAGGGCGAGAGTTCAGCATAGAATCAATACGAGCCTTACCCCAATCAGGACGCCAATCAACCGTGTGATCTACTTCGTACATGGCTTTTTCTAACAAACCAGCTTGGTTCATAGATATAAACCACTGTGGTGTTGCACGGAATATAATTGGGGTTTTATGTCTCCAGCAATGTGGATAGCTGTGCTTAATGTTTACTTTTTTCTGCAAGGCGCCTTTTTCATTCAAGATACCCAGTACTTTAAAGTTACCTTTATCAGCAACACTTAAACCGGTTAACTCTAATGCTTTTAATGCATCGCTTTCTACAAATAAGCCTTCGTCGCTTACTAACATTAACTTTGACGTAATGCCGTATTTGTTTGAAATAACGTAATCGTCTGCACCGTGGAAAGGAGCCGTATGCACAGAACCCGTACCTGAATCAGCGGTTACGTGCAGGCCTGTAATAACAGGTACAAATTTTTCTGCTGCGCCATCGTCAGCAGGCATGAACGGATGCTTAACTGAGAACGGGGCTGAATCTGTTTCTTCACGCACCCAACCAAAGTCAGCGCCTTTTGCAAAGCCCAGTGTTTCAAAACCGTCAGCGGCAATCCCGTAACGCTCCATGGCGTCTTTTACTAACTCAGCCGCGATTAACAAAATTTCGTCGGCTTCTTTTAAATATACTAATGCGTATTCAATGCCAGGGTGTACCGATACGGCTTCGTTTGCAGGTAGTGTCCAGGGAGTGGTTGTCCAGATAACAATGCTTGCAGTTTTACTTTCGAATTCAGATGCATCTTTTTCTAGTGAAAACTTAGACAACAAATCTTTTGTATTGCTGAATGCAAATTTAACATCAATGGCCACCGATTTTTTATCATGGTATTCCACTTCGGCTTCGGCAAGAGCTGATCCACAATCCATGCACCAGTTAACTGGCTTTTCACCCTTGAGAAGGTGACCATTACCCGCTATGCGACCAAGTGTACGAATGATGTTGGCTTCAAACTTATAATCCATAGTTAGGTAAGGTTTATCCCAATCACCTAACACCATAAGGCGTTTAAAATCTTCACGCTGCCCGTCAACTTGAGTTTGTGCGTATTCGCGACATTTTTGGCGGAATGTTTTGGCATCAACATTTACACCAGCCTTACCAATATCTTTTTCAACATTTAATTCGATTGGTAAACCGTGGCAATCCCAACCAGGAACGTACGGAGCATCGTTACCACTTAAAGTTTGCGCTTTAATGATGATGTCTTTCAGTATTTTATTCACACTGTGACCAATGTGGATATTACCGTTCGCGTATGGAGGACCGTCATGCAAAATAAATTTGTTGCGACCTGCACGGGATTCACGAATGGCTTTGTATAAATCCATCTCTTGCCATTTTTTCAAAGTGGCAGGTTCGCGCTTTGCCAGATTTCCGCGCATTGGAAAATCTGTTTCTGGAAGGTTTAGAGTCGATTTATAATCTGTCATTTTGGCTCTTCGTTGTATGCTTGGTCGCTAGCTCTCAGTTTTGCTTTAAGCTGTCGGATTATTCTCTATAAAAAAAGCTTTCGCTGTTTCTATGTCTTCGTAGATGGCGGCTTTTAGTTCATCTAAACCATTAAAGCGCTTTTCATCTCGTATTTTTTGTTTGAACACCACCTTCAAGCGCTGACCATAAAGATCACCGTTAAAATCAAAAAGATGAGGCTCCAGTATAGGCACTAAGGCCCCTACTGTTGGGCGCATACCGATATTGGCAACGCCATTGTATGTGCCAACGGGTGTTACCACCTGCACAGCATAAACACCCACCAAGGGTGTTTTGTGTCGTTTTAAAATCACATTGGCTGTGGGTACACCCAGTGTGCGGCCAAGCTTTTGGCCATGGGCAATGCGCCCGCTAATGGCAAACTCTCTGCCCAGTAACTCTTGAGCTTGGACTAAATCCCCTTGCTCTAAAGCCGCTCTTACTTCCGTACTGCTGACTCTCATGCCGCCCTGCAATACCGTTTTTGTATCCTGTACTGTAAAACCGTAATCCTTACCGGCTTGCTTTAAATACTCAAAGTCACCTGTGCGGTCACAACCAAATTTAAAGTCATCGCCAATGATTAATGCCTTTACGTTAAGGCCATCAACCAATACCTGCTTTACAAAGTCTTCGGCACTCAAGCTCATAAAGCGGTTATTGAATGCCATGCATGCCAAAGCGTCTATGCCCTGCTGCTCAAGTAACTCTATTTTTTCAGCCAAGGTAGTGAGTCTGGCTGGTGCACCATTAATATCAAAATATTCTTTAGGCTGAGGCTCGAAAATCATCACCGCAGCAGGTAAACCTAACAACTCAGCCTCGGCTGTTAGTTTTGCCAAAACTTGCTGATGGCCACAATGCACACCATCAAAATTCCCAATGGTTAAAACACAACCTTGAGAAAAAGAACGAGTATTATGAAGTCCGCGAAAAAAATGCATAAATCTTAGGCAAAATAAAAGGCCGCATTATAGGCTAGGCGGCCTTTTCACTCCACTGTTTAAGGTGGGATATGAGGGGCAATTACCGAATTAACCAGAAGTAAGCCCTAAGTGACAATAAATGACCGCTATTAATGTTTATTTACCGTTAAATGTCTTGGCCTAACACCGGTTAGCAGTAACACGACTCCGTAACTCAACACACCTACTGAGACCAATGCTCCAGCCCACATCACTCGCTGCCACTCGGTAAATACCATCCATTGATCAATCTCAGGGTTCAGAACAAGAATACAGGCCAGCATAACAATATTCGCTAAGCCCAACTGCATCAACAAACGCCACCAACCAGGCTGAACCTTATAGTGACCCTGTTTTCGTAGACCCCAATACAACAAGAAGGCATTCATGTACGCCGACAACGTTGTGGCCAGTGCTAGACCCATGTGTGCAAATGGAAATATCAAGATTAAATTCAGCAACATATTCACAATCATGGCCTGAATACCAATTTTCACTGGGGTTTTAGTATCTTGACGGGCGTAATAGCCGGGGGCCAATACTTTAATCAACATAAATGCTAACAGCCCCGCGCCATAGGCCTGCAAACTCAGTGTCATCTTAGATATGTCGTAAGCGGTAATTTCACCGCGATAAAAAATGGTCGCCATCAAGGGCGTCGCTAATACAATCAAGGCTAAAGCGGCTGGCACACCAATTAACAACACCATACGTACTGCCCAATCTAGGGTTTGAGCAAAATGCCCTTCTTCTTTTGCCGCATGCTTTTGCGATAAATTTGGCAGAACCACAACCGCAATGGCGATGGCGAATACGCCCAATGGTAACTGAGCCAAGCGATCTGAATAATACAGCCAGCTCACACTGCCACTTTCTAAAAAAGACGCCAACAGAACATCCAGAAGCAAATTGATCTGACTAACCGACACCCCAAATAAAGCCGGTATCATCAGTTTCATGATGCGCTTTACACCAGAATCAGAAAACCCAGGTGTGGGCAAAGCCATCAGACCCAGCCTCATGACAAACGGAAGCTGAAATGCCAGCTGAGTCACACCTGCCAACAGTACGCCCCAAGCCAAGGCCATTAACGGCTCTTCAAACCACGGAGTGAAATAATACGTGGCTAAAATCAAACAAAGGTTAAGTAATACAGGCGTAATAGCTGGCACTGCAAACTGGCCATAGGTATTCAATACACTGCCATAAAAGGCGGTCAAACTGATTAATAGCAGGTAAGGAAACGTGATTCGCAGCAATTCGCTTGTTAAGGCAAACTTTTCAGGTTGATCGGCAAACCCAGGGGCAAACACCCATGTAAGAATAGGACTGGCCGCCACTGCAAATATGGTGAAAGGCCCTAGTATCGCCAACAAGGAACCCGATACAGCCCCTACAAGCGCCTTAACATCCCGATCTTTAACCTTATATTCACTAAGCACAGGCACAAAGGCCACGCTAAATGCACCCTCGGCAAATAACCGCCTAAAAAAGTTGGGGATTTTGAATGCTACAAAAAAAGCATCGGCTCTGGCACCAAAGTAACTGGCCACAAACACATCTCGCACCAATCCCAAAATGCGAGACACTAATGTCATTGCACTCACAATTGATGAAGACCTAAGTAAGCTCGAACCCTTTGACTGGGGTGCCTTGTTACTATTAGGCGTGTTTTCCGTATTTTGCTGCTGATCCATAAGGGTAAAAAGCCTAATATTTATTTTTTAGTAATAAAAACATATCTGGTAATGACTGTTTAAGCGCGTATTGTAGCAAGCAGTCTCTGGGTTACGAGATTTAAATGCACATTGCGTGCAACATGAGTAAGTTACCAATAAAATGGTTTGACATTCCACCGCTTACTCCGGATAATCTCGCACCTTAATTTTTGTTTATTTATTTTTCGAAGGAGCCTGATAGTGGCTAATTCTGCTGGTTCTCGTAAACGCGCACGTCAAGCTGTTAACCGTCGTGC
>JAWUVN010000104.1:0-29844 GCA_034112345.1 Bermanella sp.
CGAAGAGTGGCGGAGCCAATTGATCCGGGATCTATGCAGGCCGCTCATACAATTAGGTTTTAGGTTGTCGTTAAATGGATACCAGATAGCTCGTTCCTCACTTCTGGTATGACGGTGGGGGGGCTGATCGCGCACGGGGTACGCTCGTACGAGGCCAGCCTCTGGCCGATGCAATGGCTAGTATTAAATATGCAACGAGTTACGGAGGGGCTTTCTATTTATGATTCACTTCAAGGCTTTCGATCAAGGCAATCAAGTCTGCAATTTCATCTTTAAAATGCATAACTTGTTCAACGCTTAGGCTGGTGCTTAGTTTATGTAACATGCTCACCAGTAAGGTGCGGTTTGTATCGTAGGCTGCTAGTAAATTGTTCGCTTTAAATTGATCAGGGTTAATCATTAATGCATACAGTTGCTCGGTTAGTTCGGTGGGGTTTTCATTCTTAAAGGCGGTTTTCATGGCCCCTTGTAATGCTACCTTGCTATCAAACCATTCTTGTTCGGTGACAACGGCTTGATCGGTAAAGGTTTGTCCGTATTGCTTTTGCTGCTGGGTGATAGAACCTAGGTGATCTTCGATGGCTTCTTGCATGCTTTCAAATCGAGCGTCTCGATATTCTTCTATCGTTTGATCGTTAAAGTCATCCAATTTTTGTTGGTTTTTTTGATGCAGTTTTTTAAATAAGTAGTCTACTTGGGTTAGATCCAGCAGGGGCGCAAGTTTGGCCGATCGTAAGCTGACTTCTTGGCGGGCACGATGCCAGTGGGCGGTGATGCTATTAAAGTGATACAGCCATTGTTCTTTTGAAATGGGTAGAGAATCAAGATCATTCGATAATGCTAGAAGCTGTTGTTTGTATTGCGAAAGCTGAGTGGTGCGGTGCCATTTTAAAATCGATACCAGTTCTTTTTTGAGAATATGATTTTGATCAACGTTTAAATCTAAGTAATCATCGATGTACCAGTTAGATAACCAGTCGGCGTTGTTGTAGGCAAGTTTTGATGAGCAACCTTGCAGTAGTATTATAAAGCAGACAAAAATGATTCGTTTGTTCATTAGCGTTTTTGAAATCCATTTAATACTGCTGCAGGCTTTATTGCGTACAAAGTACCCAATGCACTCGCTTTGCTCGCGGGGCATTCTATGCGCTCGTACGAGGCCAGTCCTCTGGCCGATTTGTCTTTCTAATAATTTATTTGTACGGGTTTTTATCTTCAGGATTCAGTTGTGTTTTGAATCGCTTGTGCAACCATAAATATTGCGCAGGGTAGCGGCGTATCGCTCCTTCTAGCCATAGGTTGTAGGCGGCAGCGTCTTTCTCTTCATCACCAGTGTCAGGTAAAGGTTCGTAGAATTCTAATATGTATTCATGTGAGTCTTGTTTGCGGTGATAGCTGTACGGCACAATGCGTGCGTTACCGCTTTTACTTAAAAATGTTAAGCCTGATATGGTAGAAGCCTGACGTCCAAACAAGGGTGCAAAAACCGCATGTTTACGACCGTAGTCTTGATCGGGTGCGTACCAAAGGGCTTCGCCGCGTTTTAGGCAGTTGATAAAACCTTTTACATCTTTTTTATGATACGCGTGGGTCACAAAGCGGTAGCGCCCGCGCATCATGATGGCGTTCATTAATTTATTATCTAGCGGGCGGTAAGTTACGTTCATCTCCATAACTAGGCTGGTTAGCGCGCCGGCTAAATCTAAGATACTAAAATGCGCCCCTGCTAATACGACACCTTGGCCACCTTGTTGCACTTTGTCTATGTGTTCTTTACCGCGTATTTCTAATGTGTTTTTAAAGCGTTTGTAGTTTCCAAACCATGACGTGGCGCTGTCTAGATAGCCTTGCATGTTCTCATGAAAGATTTCTTTAACCAGTGCGGTTTTTTCTTCTGGGTTTAATTCAGGAAAGCAAATGTCTACGTTTACCTTGGCTGTGTGCAGTCGGCTTTTTGCTAGGTTCATGGTTAACCAGGCTAGGCCACGGCTAATTTGCCATTGGATTTTGAAAGGGAATAATTGACTAACAAACAAAAAGCCCATGAATGCCCAAACACCCCAGTATTTCGGCTTAAGGTATTCAAATTTTAATAAACGAACATCTTCGATTTTATGATCGTCGACATGGTTAGTTTTATTATTGTTGGTTGAATCTTCAGTCACGATGGTCACTCTTGATCTTGCATTTGTATTCACACATTAAGCGCCTTCCTTATTGGGCCTGTTAATGTAATTAACAAGGCTCGTACACATTAGGGTCTTAATAGGGCCGCTTAATGAATGATTAAATAATAGAGTCAGCTATAGCTGGCTCTTTTTAATTGAGTTAATAATGTTGGTCGTTGAGCAGCCATCTTCAAAATTAAGAACCTGTACTTCACCACCACTGGCAATCACTTCGGCACCGCCAGCGATGCCTTCAATTTTATAGTCGCCACCTTTTACCAATATGTTTGGCAATATGTGCGCAATTAAACGCTGTGGAGTGTCTTCTTCAAACGGTACAACCCAGTCCACACTTTCTAAGCCTGCGATCACATCCATACGGTGGTCGGTAGGATTAATCGGGCGGTCTTCACCTTTAAGGCGCTTAACTGATGCGTCGGTATTTACGGCTACAATTAAACGGTCGCCTAACTTCTTGGCATTTTTTAAGTAGCTCACATGTCCAGGGTGCAAGATGTCAAAACAGCCATTGGTCATAACAATGGTTTCACCAGCGGATTGTGCATTTTTAACGGTGTTGAATAACTGTTGTTCGCTCATGATGCCGCCGTGTGCAATTTCATCGGCTTTTGCTTCACGTCGTAATTCGGCAAGGCTAACCGTAGCAGTGCCCAGTTTAGCAACTACCAATGCAGCGGCTGTGTTAGCCAGCGCAGTGGCTTCGGGTAATGTTGCACCAGCAGCAACGGCTGCGGCTAATACGCTGATCACTGTGTCGCCCGCGCCCGTTACGTCATACACTTCGCGCGCCGTTGCGGCTAGGTGAACAGGTTGTTCGCCTTTTTGAAATAAAGTCATGCCTTTTTCGCTGCGGGTAACTAATAACGATTCAAGACCCGCGCTTTCTAGTAAGGCAAAACCTTTTTCTACTAGCTCGGCTTCGTCTTTACAGTGACCAACAACACCTTCAAATTCACTTAAATTCGGTGTGATGAGTGTGGCACCACGATAACGTTCAAATTCAATGCCTTTAGGATCGATTAATACTGGCTTACCTGCATCACGACCCACTTGAATAAAGTCTTCAATGTTGAATAAAGCGCCCTTGCCGTAATCGCTTAATACCACCACATCACAGTCATTCACTTGTTGTTTAAAATTCTCAAGCATTTGCGTGCTATCAACAGCGTCAAACGGTTCTTCAAAGTCTAAGCGAATCAATTGCTGGTTACGGCTTAATACACGTAATTTGGTAATGGTTGGGTGGGTATCAATGGCAGTAAATTGCGTTTTGATGTGTTTATGGGCCAGTGTTTCTTGTAATACACGAGCGTTGTCATCTGTACCTACCAAGCCAAGCAGGCTTGCGTTAGCGGTTAGGCTGGCAATGTTTAGGGCTACGTTACCAGCGCCGCCAGCTCGGTCTTCTATGTTGTTTACTTTCACAATAGGCACAGGCGCTTCTGGGCTGATGCGAGAAGTAGGGCCAGTCCAGTAACGGTCTAGCATTACATCGCCAACCACTAATACACGAGCTTGATCAAAATTTGGAATACGCAATGTCATGAACTTTAAAACCACACCAGACTTAATATTCCAGCAATATTAACACGACCTTTGCCATTACGCATAAGACCCTGTGTATCAGTTATGTATGGGGTGATGAAGCTGGCATTCGGTATCAAATACAAGATACTCAAGGTAGAATTAAGACACATTTAATATCGAATATTTAGTGACCATGGCGCGTTTGATTTATTCCTTTGTTTTTACCTTATTAATGCCCTTTATTGTGGTGCGCTTAATTATGCGCGCTCGTAAGGCTCCGGCTTATGGCCAGCGTTGGTGGCAGCGGTTTGGGGTGTTTAATATTCCAACGTTTAAAAATATTGATGGTGTTCAATCTAACTATAAAAATGGAATATGGTTTCATACTGTAAGCATGGGTGAGTTTATTGCTGCGGCACCGTTAATTGAACAAGTATTGAAAGCTAACCCTAATAAACTCATCACTGTCACCACTACTACGCCAACGGGCAGTGAGCAGGTGCAAAAGCGCTTTGCTACCGAGATTAAACAAGGTCGCGTATTTCATGTGTATTTACCGTATGACCTGCCTTGGTTGTTGAATGGCTTTACACGCAAAATGGCCCCCAGCTTGTTGGTGATTTTAGAAACAGAGTTATGGCCCAATCTGATCCACTGCGCTAAAAAATCCGGTGCTAAAGTGATGGTGATTAATGCTCGCCTAAGTGAACGCAGCGCTAAGGGTTATGGCAAGGTGGCAGGATTAACAAAGTCCATGTTAGAAAAATTAGACTGTTTAGCCGTTCAGAATAATAACGATGCTGATCGCTTCTTATCGTTAGGCATGCCCGCTGAGAATATGGTTGTTACTGGCAGCATTAAATTTGATTTAAGCATTGATGATTCACTGATTGAGCAAGGCGAAGCATGGCGTCAGCTATGGGGTGCGAATCGTAATGTGATAATAGTAGCCAGTACGCACTTGGGTGAAGATGAGATTGCATTAGATGCATTTAAATTGGTGTTAAGTGAGCAACCCGATACGTTAATGATTGTGGTGCCACGCCATCCGGAGCGTTTTGATCAAGTGGCTAAGTTGATTGAGCAAAGAGGCTTTAGGTTGGGCCGTCGCAGCAGTGATACCATCGAGGCAAACAATCAGGTGGTGCTGGTGGATACCATGGGTGAATTGATGCAATTTTTAGCCGCCAGTGATGTGTGTATTATGGGTGGCAGCTTTGTTGAAAATGGTGCTCATAATCCACTAGAACCCGCGGCGTTAAAAGTACCTGTGTTGATTGGACCAAGCCAATTTAACTTTGCGTTGATTTGTGAGCAGTTAGAGTGTGCGGGTGGTTTGAAAACGGTTTCTGAAAAAGCATTAGGAGATGAATTACTGTCTTGGTTAAGCGACTCAAATGCAATGAAAGAAAAAGGTTTAGCAGCTAAGTTGGTGGTAGATGCCAATCGTGGAGCTAAACAAAAAGTATTTAAATTGATAGCTACACAAGTGAACAATGTCTAGTAGATGTGAATTTGTACTATGCGTGGGCCAGAAACTGGCCTGGTACGAGAGCACGCCCAGCGAACAAAGAGAGTGCTTTTTATAGCGAGATGCCGATTACTCGATCGGTTAAGGTTTAATAACCAGTCGTGTTGTAATTAATTTTAAAATCAATGTCATTTACACGGCTTACTGCTGTTTCAATGTTGCCGTCGTCATGCAGTTCCATCCAGCGATAACCTGGGCCTTCTTTATCCACATCAAAGTCATCTGAATCTGGGGTGAATTGAATGCAGGTTGAAGGTGTTGATATATATCGCACACCATCAATGTTTGTATCGCTGTCTTGATGCACATGCCCCCATAAAACCACTCGTACATTGTCGTATTGAGCAATCAAATCTAAAAAGGCTTGGCTGTTTTTAATTTGTTGGGTATCTAGCCACTTGCATCCCATAGGTCGCGGGTGGTGATGCATCGTGATTAAAGTGTGGCTGGTTTTATCAGCCTCTAATGCATCTTTCAAAAGCGTTAATTGGCTTTGAGCAAAGTTGCCGCCTACAGATCCGGGAACCTGGCTATCTAACAATATGATTTGCCAAGGGCCTTTTTTAATGACGGGTAGCATTTCTTGATCGGTACTGACCACTTTTAGCATGTTCGGACGGTGGTCATGATTACCAGGAATCCAATACTGGTCTTTACCATCTTTGCCAATAAGGTTTTTTAGGTATTGATAAGATTCAACCGTGGCATCTTGGCTTAGATCGCCAGTGCATAGGAAGAAGTCGTAGTGGTCATGCTCATTGTGCAGGCGATCAAGCACGGCATTTAAGCTGGATTGTGTATCCATGCCTAAAAGCTTTCCGGGCTCTGTGCTGAACAGATGACAGTCTGTGATTTGAATAAATTTTTGCATTGTCGAACTTTCGTCTTAACTCTTCCGTGAGTGAAGTGATTACCCATTAACTGTGCAAACCGCTTAATTGCACTGTTTTGAACTATATATTGATAAGTTTAGTCACTTCCAGTGCGGGAGTCACATTTTAAACGCTTGGGGTGAAAATTAAGCTCAATATTTGCTTCACCATGCTCTAAGCAATGGTATAGCCAATCTGAAAAGAAGACATTTATTTGATGCTTTTCATCAGGTTGGCGCATTTGGGGGTTTGGGTAGGTATAGACCCCATTAAATCTATGGCTATTGTCGAAGCTAATGACCTCGGCCATGCGTACATCTTGGTATAATCGTACTTCCATTTTGGGCGGTTTTAGAAAGTCATTTAACTCGCTGGTTTGCTCAACCAATATGGTTAAAGTGTACTTAAAACTTTCTTTAATGCTAAAACGTATGCAGGTGTTTTGATTAGGGCCGCCGGATAATGAAAACTCTCTGCCGATGCCATCGTGCATTTTTGGCAACAGTTTTAGTAGGCGTGCGTAGTTGGCCTCGCAAATTGATGATATTGAGGTGAGGTCGGGTACATAATGTTTTTTATTTAGCCTATCCATGTATTCAGTATACCCGTGTTAGAGGTTATATCAGGCCCTTTAGCTTTTGAATTTCTAGCCACTGCAGTGAAATTACGGTGGCAGCGTTATTAATAGTGCCATTTTTTATGGCTTGAAAGGCGGTGTCACAGCTCACGGTATGCACCTTAATATCTTCGCCTTCCTCTTGTAGGCCATGAATGCCTTCGATATTTTGACTGTCTACCTTGGCCATGTATAAAAACATTTTTTCATCAGTACCACCTGGGCTTACTAGGTAGTCGCAAATGTGTGTAACTTGATGAATGGTGGCACCTGTTTCTTCTAGCGTTTCTCGCTTGGCTACGTCTTCTGGCGCTTCACCGGGCTCGATCATGCCGGCCACTACTTCAAATATCCAGGGTGAAGGCTCATCAAGTGCACCAACTCTGAATTGCTCAATTAAAACCACGCAATCTTTATGTTCATCATACAGCAGGACGCCCACTGCTGGGCCTCGGTCAAATCGTTCTCGGGATAGTTCTGGGCTCCAGCCTCCCTGGTATAGTTGGTGACTAAAAACCAGCTTTGTCATGCGGAAAAAACCTTGAAAACACGCTTCTTCACTTATTATCTTCACATGATTTTTATGCAAGCTGGGGGTTAGTTGATCCATGAAATAGTACCAATTCCGACTGTTAAGAAGTGTTTGTTGCAATAGTGAAACAACCTGTTGTATTAGGCTTTGCTAATGTTTTGTTCCAAAATGCGGCTTAAGTGTTTAGAATCACAGCACCTTATCTCTTCTAATGGGAAGCGACCATGAAAAATTTACTGATTGCCATGATGGCAATCGGCTTTATAGCGACATCACAAGCCACGGATCTAAAAAGTGTTTATCAACAAGCGTTAGCCAATGACCCACAATTAGCCGCTGAATTAGCATCAGCGAATGCCAATGCTCAATCAAAATGGCTAGCTGGAGCCGCCGTCTTACCAACGGTAACAATCGATGCAGCCATTGGTACATCAAACATAGAGGTAGGTTCTTCAGATACGGATTATGACGTTGAAACTTACACACTTTCTTTGAGCCAAACACTATTAGCCCCTGAAGCTTGGTTTTCATTTGCAGCTGCAAGCGCAGCGACAGAAGCAGGTGAGTTACAAGCCCGTAAAGCGGAGCAGAGTTTGGTGGTTCGAGTAAGCGAAGCGTATTTTAATGTGCTGCGTGCAAATTCGGGTTTGGCTTCTGCTAAAGCCACCGAAGCCGCGGTTAAGCGTCAGTTAGAGCAAACTCAGCAACGCTTTAAAGTGGGTTTAATTGCCATTACAGATGTTCATGAAGCACAGGCTCAATATGACAGTGCTACGGTAGATTTAATTACAGCTGAGACCATGCTGGATATTGCGTATGAGTCATTGGCTGTATTAACCGGTACTCGTTACGATCGCATTATGCCGTTAAAAGAAACCATTCCATTAGTTGGCCCTATGCCAGCCGATCGCGCTCATTGGGAACATAAAGCGTTAGGTCAAAACTTAGATGTCTTGATCGCTGAAAAAAATCAAACCAGTGCCGAGCGTAATCATAAGTCAAAAATATCAGGGCACTTGCCAACAGTAAGCTTGGTGGGCAGTTATGCAATATCTAAAAGTGATGCAACCATTACCACTTACGGTGATGAAACAACAACGACTTACGTAGGCTTGAATGTTAGCTTGCCTGTATTTGGTGGCGGCTCTACATGGGCTGGTCAAAAGCAAGCGTATTATCAGCGCCAAGCGGCCGAACAAGGCTTTGAAGCGGCTCGTCGTGGCGCAAGCTTAAATGTTCGTAACCTATATAGAACATTAGAAGCTGATGTGGCTCGTATTAAGGCCCGTAAGCAAGCGACGAGATCAGCTAAGAGTGCGATGGAAGCTACTCAAACAGGATATGAAGTGGGTACACGTAACATTGTTGAGGTGTTAACTGCTCAGCGTGCTGTATTTGGTGCTCAGTATAATTATGCGGCTGCTCGTTATGATTATGTGATTAATGTTTTGAAATTCCGCCAATCAGTTGGGGAACTTTCGTTCGCAGATATTGACGAAGTAAGTAACTGGTTACAAAACTGATTCGAGGCTTTTCATACAGTATTATTGTTTGTCCCTAGAACCCAGCATGGATGCACAGTGGTTCGTTTGTAGCCCGCCTAATTAGGCGGGTTTTTTTTGCTTTGAAAATAGTGTTTATTTCGAAGAGTTAAAGCTTTCAGAAATTTCTTGGATTCGTTTATTACGATTCAGGTTTTTAATCGCTTGGTTTAAAGCGGGGATAATGTGTTTGAAGGCTGGATGTACTCGTATGCCTATTTGGTAAGAGCCTATTATATCTCCTTGAATCAGTTGTTGGTAAATGGGCTGATGCATCTGATGGTATAAGAATACGTCCTTGTTAATGAATACAGTGTCTAGTCGACCGTTGTGTAGCATGTTTAAGAGCGGCTTTTCATCCTTAGCATCAAAGCGGGTGGCCTTTTTTGTTTCAAACATGTCATCAAAACCTTTAAACCCATATCCACGCACCACGCCAACAGTTTTACCCTTGATGTCTTCATGTTCGTTGATTGTAAGTGCTTCTTTAGGTCTGAATATGGCAATGTCATCTAGTGAATAAAAACTATCTGTATGCATACCAGGTTCAGTGGAAGCCAATGTCCACTCTTTTGCGATCCCACCTCTATGTGTACTAGGCCTTGCTAAAAAGCTTATTGAGCAGGGCTTAAGGATAATATTGCCATTGAAATGACAGCTTGGTATCAAGGCTTATGGCAGTCATAGCTTCATGGTAAATACCTTGTTTGCTTTGGCTGTTCATAAAGGCAGGATAGTCGTAACCGCCAATGATTATGTTTTGGGCCTGTGTATAACTACCAAGCATCATAAGGTATGTGTGAAATAGCAGGCCAATTAGAAAACTGAGCGGGCGAGTTTTCATTACAATGCTCAAAAAACGGATTTAGTGATAAGTCTGGTCAAATCTTGATAGCTCTCCACTTGCAGTCCTTATATAGCTGCTAGTATGCTATTGCAGCACCAATAATCCCTAAAACAATGAAAATGTAGGTGTACATGATTCCAAAGCAGCTGCGTTGCTTATATTTACACGGCTTTAGAAGCGGCCCTGCATCGGTTAAAGCTCAACAAACCATTGCTTACTTTGCCCAAGATGACTGTGCTCAGAACGTACATGCACCTCAATTATCGGCAGAACCAAGGGTGGCCATTGATGAAGCGCAATTTTTATACGAACAGCTGATTGATGAAGTAGGTATCGAGAATGTCATCATTATAGGCAGTTCGTTGGGAGGGTATTTTGCTAGTTATTTAGTGGAGCACTTTGGCGGTCGTGCAGCGTTAATTAACCCTGCTATTAGGCCTTATGAGCTGCTGAAAGATTATTTAGGTGAAAATGAAAACATGTACAATGGCGAGAAATTCATTGTCACAGAAGCCTATATAGGCGAATTAAAGGCAATTGATGTTCCGATAAAATGTCCTGAACATCATTTGTTGTTAGTCAAAATGAAAGATGAAACATTGGATTCAAGCATGGCGATCGATAAATATCGCAATGGCCCTTGTTTCATCGAGCATGATGGTGATCATAGCTACAACGATTACCCTAAACGCTTACCAAGTATTATAAATTTTGCACTGGCCCCATATTAACTGGGCTGGTCCGACCATAATTAGAACAAGAGCTATTTATAAGTATGAGTAACTATACTGCCCAATCCATTGAGGTACTGAGTGGTCTGGATCCGGTACGTAAACGTCCGGGCATGTACACTGAAACCAATCGACCGAATCACCTTGCTCAAGAAGTTATTGATAACTCGGTGGATGAAGCCCTTGGTGGACACTGTACCCACATCAAAGTTGAATTGTTTGCCGATCAATCATTAGCGGTTACCGATGATGGCCGAGGCATGCCTATCGATATTCACCCTGAGCATGGCGTAAGCGGTGTTGAACTTATTCTGACCAAACTGCACTCGGGCGGTAAGTTTAATAACGACAACTATCAGTTTTCAGGTGGTTTACACGGTGTGGGTGTTTCAGTTGTTAACGCATTATCCCAAGCGTTAGAAGTGACCATTCGCCGTGGCGGAGAAATTTTTAGAATCGCATTTAAAGATGGCCATAAAGCCATCGAGCTTGAAAAAGTGGGCGAAACAAAACGTAAAAAAGATACGGGCACCACGGTTCGTTTTTTACCAGATCCAAAATACTTCGATAGTTTTAAATTTTCGGTAACTCGTCTTAAACATGTACTGCGTGCAAAAGCGATTTTATGCCCAGGGCTTAAAATAGAATTTATTAATCACGGCAATGTACCTGATAATGCCGAATGGTTTTATGAAGATGGATTGGTTGATTACTTAACCGATTCTACAAAAGGTTATGAAGTACTGCCGCCTGAACCGTTCGAAGGATCAATGACGGGCGAAAAAGAAGCGGTTGATTGGGCCGTTCAATGGATGCCAGAAGGTGGTGACCAGTTAATGGAAAGTTACGTTAACTTGATTCCTACCGCGCAAGGGGGCACACATGTTAACGGTTTACGTACGGGTTTATTAGAAGCGTTACGTGAGTTCTGTGAATTCCGAAATTTACTGCCTCGTGGTGTTAAATTAACGCCAGATGATGTGTGGGATAAAGTCGCTTTTGTTTTAAGTGTGAAAATGGCAGACCCGCAATTTAGTGGGCAAACAAAAGAACGTTTATCCAGTCGTGAAGCGGCTGCGTTTGTATCCGGTGTTCTAAAGGACAGTTTTAGTTTATGGCTTAACGAACATTCTTCCATGGGCGACGCTCTTGCTGAAATGGTCATCAGTAATGCACAACGCAGAATGCGCAGTGCTAAAAAAGTGGTGCGTAAAAAAGTTACATCAGGCCCAGCACTTCCCGGTAAGTTAGCGGATTGCTCAACAAATGACCCTGCTTATTCCGAAATATTTTTAGTAGAAGGGGACTCAGCTGGCGGCTCTGCAAAACAAGCTCGTAGCCGAGAATTTCAAGCGATCATGCCGTTACGCGGGAAGATCTTAAACAGTTGGGAAGTGGATTCAAGCGAAGTACTTGCAAGTGAAGAGATACACAATATTTCGATTGCCTTAGGAATTGACCCAGGCGAGACCGACATGTCTAACTTACGTTATGGCAAGGTTTGTATTCTAGCGGAGGCGGATAGCGATGGATTACACATCGCTACTCTAATTTGTGCGTTATTTGTAAAACACTTTAGACCCATGGTTGAACAAGGCCATGTGTATGTAGCTATGCCACCACTGTACAGAATTGATGTGGGCAAAGATGTTTACTATGCGCTAGATGAAGCCGAACGAATTGGTGTGTTAGATAGAATAGCGGCCGAGAAAAAACGTGGAAAAGTAGGCGTGCAGCGATTTAAAGGACTGGGTGAAATGAACCCGCTTCAGCTTCGTGAAACCACAATGGACCCTGATACTCGCCGCTTGGTGCGTTTGTCATTAGATTTTGAAGACGGCACAGATGAAATGATGGACATGCTGCTTTCTAAAAAGCGTGCAGCCGACAGAAAATCTTGGTTAGAAGAAAAAGGTAACTTAGTCGAACTATAAGTGTTTAGGGAAATAGCTAAGCCCCTTGCTGATAGCGAACTAATTAACCAAAAAAATTAAAAATATAATGACTAGCGAATCTGGCTAGGAGACATAAAAAGAATGAGTGAAATAATAATAGGCGAAGACGGCATAGAACGTCAGACCTTAAAAGATTATACCGAAAGTGCGTACCTGAATTATTCCATGTACGTGATTATGGACCGAGCATTGCCACATATTGGCGACGGTTTAAAGCCGGTACAGCGTCGTATTACTTACGCCATGAGTGAGCTTGGTTTAAAAGCCGGTTCTAAATACAAAAAATCAGCGCGTACTGTCGGTGATGTGCTGGGTAAGTTTCATCCGCACGGCGACAGTGCATGTTATGAAGCCATGGTGTTAATGGCGCAGCCCTTTTCTTATCGCTATCCGCTGGTAGATGGTCAAGGTAACTGGGGTAGCGCAGACGACCCTAAATCATTCGCCGCCATGCGTTATACCGAAAGTAAATTAACTAAATATGCAGATGTACTACTAGGTGAACTTGGTCAGGGCACGGTTGATTGGCAGCCAAACTTTGATGGCAGCTTACAAGAGCCCGTTACGCTTCCTGCACGCCTACCCAATATTTTATTAAACGGTACAACCGGTATTGCGGTTGGTATGGCGACAGATGTGCCGCCACACAATTTACGTGAAGTGGCCAACGCCTGTATTCATGTATTGGATAATCCTAAGGCCACCACACAAGATTTAACACAATTTGTACAAGGGCCAGATTTTCCGACCGATGCGGAAATCATCACGCCTAAAGCGGATATTCAGCGCATGTATGAAACCGGTAAAGGCAGCGTGAAAATGCGCGCCATTTACGAAATGGAAGATGGCGATGTAGTGATTACGGCATTGCCTCATCAGTGTTCAGGTAACAAGGTTCTTGAGCAAATCGCTGATCAGATGAATAAGAAAAAGCTGCCTATGGTAGCGGACTTACGTGATGAGTCAGATCATGAAACTCCAACTCGCTTAGTGATTGTGCCAAAATCAAATCGGGAAGAAATCAAACAATTAATGAATCACTTGTTTGCGACCACTGATTTAGAAAAAAGCTACCGCATCAATATGAACATGATCGGTATTGACGGTTTACCTAAAGTGAAAAGCTTGGGCACCATTATTAGTGAATGGCTGGTTTACAGAACCAATACGGTTCGTCGTCGGCTAGAACACCGTTTAGAAAAAGTAATGGCCCGCCTACATATTCTTGATGGTTTGTTGGTCGCATTTTTAAATATCGACGAAGTCATTGAAATCATTCGTCACGAAGAAGAGCCAAAGAAAGAATTAATTAAACGCTTTGGTTTATCGGATATTCAAGCTGAAGCCATTTTAGATTTAAAACTGCGCCATCTAGCCAAGTTAGAAGAAATGCGTATTCGTGGCGAGCAAGATGAGCTAGCTAAAGAACGTGATTATTTAGAAAAAACCTTATCTAGCGAACGTCGTATGAAGACGCTTGTTAAAAAAGAAATCATGGCCGACACAGAAGCATATGGTGATGAACGCCGTAGCCCAATTGTTACCCGTGAAGAAGCGGTCGCATTATCAGAAACCGATCTAATGGGCGCTGACCCAGTAACGGTTGTACTGTCAGAAAAAGGTTGGATTCGTGCAGCCAAAGGCTTCGACCTTGATGGCAAAACATTCAGTTATAAATCAGGCGATGACTTTTTAGTTCAAGCCAATGCTAAAACCAATCAACAAGCTGTGTTCTTAGATAGTACTGGCCGTTCGTTCAGTATTAATATTCATGGCTTGCCAGGTGCGCGGGGATACGGCGAACCTGTAACGGGTTCGATTAATCTTGCTGCTGGGGCAACTATTTCAACCATGCTTGTGGGCGAAAATAAAGACCAGTACCTAATTGCCAGTGAATCGGGCTATGGCTTTGTGACGCAATATGAAGACATGATGAGCAAGAACAAAAATGGTAAAGCACTGCTTAATAAACCCGATGATAAAGCCATTCATCAGCCTGTTAAGGTCACTGACCTGAAAAGTGATTGGGTAGTGGCAGTAAGTAACGAAGGGCGCTTATTAACCTTCCCAGTGGCCGACTTACCATTAATGTCGAAAGGTAAGGGCAACAAGTTGATAAACCTAGGCACTGGCGGCACTGAAACATTAATCGGAATGGGATTAATGAAAGAAGGCGACATGCTGGTTGTGAATGCTGGCAAACGTCATGTGAAAATGAAGTTTAAAGACCTAGAGCATTATCAGGGTGAACGTGGGCGTCGTGGTAATAAACTTCCACGTGGCTTCCAGAATGTTAGCTCGATTGAAGTGGTTAGACGAGACGATTAATCGTTCTATATTGATTGGTTATAACAGCCCTATTTAATGAACTTTTATATGGGGCTGGGTTCTATAAGGCACTTAAGATTGCCAAAGGTGAAGTATGAAATTATTAAATCAAACACTGTCCGTTTTATTGGTGGCTCTTCTGTTGCAAGGGTGCCAATTAGGTACTGACGATGAGGATGAGGAGGAAATTGATACCATAACAATTAGCACTGAATATTACGATGATGCTATAGATAATGACAATACCTATGAATTGATTCTTTCAGCTGCAGCTGATTATGCTGATTTTACTGCTGAAGATGATATTACTGAGATTAAAATATACAGTGATTCAAGTTACATTTTAATAGATAGCGATGAGACGATCGAAGAGATTAAGATTTTTGGTGACGGAAATGCGATTGCTGTTACAGATGGTGTTGATCTCACCGTTTCTCAACTAACAATTACAGGTGATAATAATAGTGTTACGGTTTTTGGAGTGACAGTTTGTTCTGATTCTGGTGACGGAAATGATGTCTATGATGATACTGGACAAATTTGTTTATAACACTTGAGACATAAAAAACCCAAGGTATTCCCTCGGTTTTTTTATGCCTTAAAGATAGTTCAATATTTGAGAGGCTAAATTGAATAGCCGATTGACACTCTTCACGACTCATTATCATAACAAGCGATAATTCTTACGAACCATTGTTTTGCAGTGGCTCAGCTAATCATAAAAGGCCTGCATTAAGCAGGCTTTTCTATGCTTGCAACCGATAGATTTAGGTTTATTTCTTTTGATCTTCTTTTAATAGCTCATCTCTTTTACGTTGATATTCATCGTAACTTTCGGCTTCTTCACAGTACATATTACCTGTTCTCTCTAAGCATTGATTTTGCTTAATGGATTCATACACGCTTTGACTGGAGCAGGCTGTGAGTAGCGATATTAGTATCAGGCTAATTGTTTTCATGATTTCTCCGATTAGAGGGCTAAAAAATAATGACCCTATTGAAATTCCAACTACACTTTAATTAATCATGGATTGTTTATTTAGAAATATAAAGGATCGTAAGTTACCCTTGTGGGCTTACAGTAAGCTGAATGGAAGAAAACACAGTTGATTTTATCGATCTAAAGCTGATACCTGGGCAAGTGTTTCAGCTTGAATTTGAGGGTTATACTTCAGATCGTGATAAGGCCGTATTGATAGGTTATCGACGTAATGGTTCGTTAATTGTGAGCACTCCTGTGATACAAGGTGTGTTGGCCAATGTTAAAAGTGAAGAGCGAGTGACCATACGCTTTTTCTCAAGTCGAATGAGCAGTGCTTGCGCCTTTCAGACCGAGGTTATGTTCGCCAGTAAGTCCCCTTATCCTCATATTCATTTAAAGTTACCCGACAAGGTGCTGATTGGCGAAATAAGGCGAAGTGTTCGAGCTGAGGTTGAAGTTGTTACCAAAATTGATTATCTACTGGGTATGGAGCCTCATGTTACGTCGGCTAAAATTGTCGATCTAAGCATGAATGGTGCTCGTATGCTGGGTAAAACGTTTGATTTTGAAGTTGAGAGTGATGTCATGCTTGGCTTTCAGTTGGTGGTCAGTGATATCGAACTTGATTTAAAGGTGAAAGCGCGAGTGCGATCGATTACCCCGGTAGAGCAAGGCTTTGCCGTAGGATTGCAGTTTGAAGATTTGGCACCCCAAGAGAAGATTGCCTTGCAAGCATTTGTCTTGAGCAAGGTTAATGATCTCTAGGCTTGTGCTGTTTTATCATTCCAATACGGCTGCTCTGTCTAACTTGTCTATTCAATTCATCGCACTCCTTACTTGAGGTAGCCGCTTGAATAGGCTGTATTCACACCCTTGGCTCGTAGTTTAAAGCCAGCCTTCCATTAGAGCATGTAGATCGGCTCAAAAGCGTGTAATCAGTAGTCAGTAGATAGTATTGGCTCATATAAAGCAGATACAGACCATTCAGAGTGAATATTCTTCTCTTTTTGCCTATAAATGTCTGTAGGGTCTAGTCTTATAGGTGTCGGTTATGAGTTTTCAGATAAGGCAGAAACAGGTATAATTCGCGCCCTTTTCTAGCTCTTTAACACAGGATTTGCAATGCGCTGTCCATTTTGCGGTGAACAAGATACAAAAGTTATCGATTCACGTCTGGTTGCCGAAGGCGATCAAGTGCGTCGACGCCGTCAGTGCCAAGCCTGTGATGAGCGTTTTACTACTTTTGAATCTGCCGAATTACTCATGCCAAAACTGGTAAAGAGTAATGGTACTCGTGTGCCTTTTGATGAGCAAAAGCTACGCTCAGGCATGCAAAGAGCAGTGGAAAAGCGCCCTGTTAGTGTTGAAGACATCGAAGCCTCTATCCATAGAATCCAAGCCCGATTGCGTGCCACTGGCGAACGTGAAGTTCAAAGCCTGATGGTGGGTGAGCTGGTCATGGAAGAATTACGTAAACTAGACCAGGTGGCGTATGTAAGATTCGCCTCTGTGTATCGCCAATTTCAAGATATTGATGAGTTTCGCCAAGAAATTGAGCGTATCAGGCATGACAGTCTTAAAAACGACAAACAACTGGATATTTTAACGGGCGATACTGAGCAGGCTCAATGAGCCAGGCTTGTGTTGAAAGCACGCATATAGAATACATGGCCCGTGCCATCGCATTAGCCAAGCAAGGGCTTTACACCACAGACCCAAACCCACGAGTAGGTTGCGTCATCGTAAAAGATGGCGAAGTGGTTGGCGAAGGATTTCATCGTAAGGCCGGAGAGGGCCATGCTGAAGTCAATGCATTAGCGCAGGCAGGCCATCTAGCAAAAGGCGCTACTGCATATGTGACCCTTGAACCGTGCAGTCATTTTGGTCTGACGCCACCTTGCAGCAATGGATTAATCAAAGCGGGTGTGGCAAGTGTAGTATGTGCCATGACAGATCCGAATCCTCAGGTCAGTGGCCGCGGATTTGAAAAGCTTAAAGACGCGGGCATTGATGTCGCTGTTGGCATTTTAGAGCAAGAAGCCCGCGCCCTAAACCCAGGTTTTATAAAGCGCATGGAAACGGGTATGCCGTTTGTGCGCTTAAAAATGGCATCTAGTCTTGATGGTCGCACAGCCATGGCCAGCGGTGAAAGCCAGTGGATAACCGGTTCAGCAGCACGAAGTGATGTACAAAAGCTGCGAGCAAGAAGTTCAGCCGTAATCACTGGTATTGAAAGCATTTTACAAGACGATTCGTCGTTAACGGTTAGAGCAAACGAGTTAGGCATGGATGATGTGGCGCTTGCTGAATCCATTGCACAGCGTCAGCCGTTAAGAGTGGTGCTAGACAGTGACGGACGCTTACCAAAAACCGCCAAAATTTTGCAGCAGTCAGGTGATACATTACTGGCTGTGAAGCATGGCACGCAGGTTAAATTATCGGTTGAAACCGTTGCATTGAATACCACTGATGCTGGATTGGATTTAACTGAGTTACTAAAAGAATTGGCTCACCGAAACTGCAATGAAGTCTTGGTTGAAACTGGTGCCACACTAGCAGGCCAGTTTGTTGAGCAAGGGCTGGTAGATGAAATGGTGCTGTATATGGCGCCTTGTTTTATGGGAAGCGATGCACGGGCAATATTCAACTTACCAATGACAGAAATGGCTCAAAAGAAAACGGTTAATATAATCGACACACGAATAATTGGTAATGATATTCGCTTAACTTTAAATTTTGTTGTTAAGCATTAATCTTCAATAAGTAGAGAGACATAGCGATCCATGTTTACAGGCATTATTGAAGCCGTTGGTACGGTACAAGCAAAACAAGCAAAAGCCGGTGACTTGAAAGTAAAAATTGCCACCGGCCAGTTAGATTTAAGTGATGTAAAGCTGGGTGACAGCATTGCAGTAAATGGTGTGTGTTTAACCGTAGTTGAATTGGATAGTGATGGTTTTAGCGCAGATATTAGCAATGAAACGGTTAACTATACTCGTTGGTCTGAGATTACTATTGGCGAACGTGTGAATTTAGAAAAGGCCATGATGCCCACCAGTCGTTTAGGTGGCCATATCGTCAGTGGGCATGTAGATGGCATTGCGCAAGTAATTGATCGACAAGAAGATGCCCGCAGTATTCGTTTTAAAGTGTCAGCGCCAGATGCATTGGCAAAGTACATTGCACATAAAGGTTCTATCACAATTGATGGTGTGAGCTTAACCGTCAACGCTGTTAATGGTGCCATATTCGAATTGAATATTGTGCCGCACACAGCAAAAGAAACCACGTTGTATGGGTTTCAAGCAGGTAAGAAAGTTCACATTGAAGTGGACGTAATTGCACGATACTTAGAGCGCTTAATTAGTGGTCAAAAAGAGAATGTGCAAAGCTCTATGAGCGAAGGTTTTTTAGCTGAGCATGGATTTGTATAGGCAGTTTTAGTTGTTTCGTAAGAGAGCATGTTATAGCCCGTAAGTTATGAACAGAGCATCTCAATACATTAGTTTTTAGAAGAGTTACATCATGGCGTTAAACAGCATAGAAGAAATTATAGCGGATATTCGCGACGGTAAAATGGTTATCCTAATGGATGACGAAGATCGTGAAAATGAAGGCGACATTATTGTAGCGGCTGAAAAAGTAACACCAGAAATCATTAACTTTATGGCAAGTAAAGCTCGTGGCTTAATTTGCTTAACACTGACACCAGAACGTTGCGACTACCTAGGTTTGCCTTCAATGGTTGCTGGAAACGGATCTAAGTTTTCAACACCTTTCACCGTTTCTATTGAGGCTGCTGAAGGCGTGACGACAGGCATCAGTGCTGGCGACCGTGCAATTACGGTTCAGGCTGCTGTGAATCCTATGTCAAAGCCTGAAGCCATTGTTCAGCCAGGGCACATATTTCCATTACGCGCCCAGGCGGCAGGTGTATTGGCTCGGGCAGGTCACACAGAAGCGGGTTGTGATATCGCGCGCTTAGCGGGTCTGCAATCTTCAGCATGTATTGTAGAGATCATGAATGAAGATGGCACCATGGCTCGTCGCCCTGAGTTAGAAGTATTTGCCCAAGAGCACAATTTAAAAATTGGTACAATTGCAGACTTGATTCAATACCGCATGGCCAATGAGCAAACCATTGAAAAAATTAGCACTGATAAAATGAATACGGTGCATGGTGAATTTGATCTGCATGTATATCGTGACACGATTAATGGAGACACACACTTAGCGTTAACGAAAGGTGATGTTGAAAACTCAGACACGCCTGTTGTGCGCGTTCAAGCAGCTGAAACATTACGTGATTTGTTAGGTGCGGTAGTGCCTGACTCTAAGAGCTGGTCAATGGCTCATGCCTTAGAAAAAATTAGCGAGTTTGATGCCGGTGCATTAGTGATGTTGCATGCCGGTGAACGAGAAGATGTATTAACTTCTATTGAGACATTTTACGGCCGTCAAAAACCGGTTCGTACAACCGATATAGATAGTTCAGGCGCGTATGTGACCATCGGCACAGGATCACAAATTTTACGCGACCTTGGTGTGAGTAAAATGCGCTTATTAAGTGGCCCAATGAAATTTACAGGTATCTCTGGTTTTAATTTAGAAGTAGTGGAATACATTCCAGACAATAAATAATACCGATTACCTTATTAATATATAAACAAAAAATTTAAACAGTTTAGGAAGTATAAATGAAAACGATTACTGGATCATTTACTCCAATGGAAGCCAAGTTTGCAATTGTACAAACAACTTGGAATGAATTTGTTGTAGACAAACTTGTTGATGGCGCAATTCGTGGTTTAACTCGTCACGGTATTAGCGAAGACAACATTACTTTGATTCACTGCCCAGGTGCCTTTGAAGTACCCTTGGTTGTTAAAAAATTAGCAGAACGCGGTAAGTATGATGCCGTTATTGCGTTGGGTGCTGTTATCCGTGGTTCAACCCCACATTTTGATTATGTTGCTGGTGAAGCCGCTAAAGGCCTAGGTCAAATCGCATTGAGCACAGGAATTCCCGTATCATTTGGTATTTTAACCGTTGATACAATTGAACAAGCCATTGAGCGTGCTGGTACAAAAGCGGGCAATAAGGGCGAAGAATCTGCTATGAGCGCTTACGAAATGGTAAGCCTTCTTAAGCAGTTGGAGGCATAATGACTGATACTCCTCAAAACAAACCAATCCCTCGTAAAGATAACAACAGTGGGCGTCCAAATCCGGGTGCTCGCCGTAAAGCTCGTCATTTCGCAATGCAGGCTTTATATCAATGGGAAATGGCTGGCGCTAACTTAAGTAAAATCGAAGTGGAATTTTTAACCGATAACGACATGACTCATGTTGATACCGAATATTTCCGTGATATTTTACGTGGCGTGCCTAAAGATCTAGATCAACTAGATGAAATGCTTGAGCCTTGTTTGAGTCGTGGCATTCATGAAGTAACACCGGTAGAAAAAGCCATTCTACGTTTAGCAGCTTACGAGCTAGTGCATCGTATTGATGTGCCATACCGTGTTGTGATTAACGAAAGTGTTGAGCTATCGAAAAAGTTTGGTGCAACAGAGAGTCATAAATTTATTAATGGCGCGTTGGATCAGTTGGCTCAAAATGTTCGTGTTGTAGAAATTAAAAATAAATAATTAAACACAAGTTTGATTATTTAAATACGAAAAGTTTAATGTTTATTTTAACTAAAACTTTTCTAAGGCACCGCTTTTATCCGGGTGCTATTAAGTGACAGCTGTCTCAGTCATCGTCTAGGTCAGGTTATATAAGGGCCTGGGCAGGCTGTAAGACACGCTAAAGAATACAAAACCTCAGATAAATAGCGCTTAACAAGGATTGGCATTAAGTATGAATGAGTTTCAACTGATTCAGCACTACTTCAAGCAAGCCTCTCTTTCATTTTCCCATAACAATGTCATACAAGGTATTGGCGACGATTGTGCGGAATTAGATTTACTAAAAAACCATACTCTTCATATATCAATTGATACATTGGTAGAAGACGTACACTTTCCTAAGCATGCTAATCCTTATGATATTGCGACCAGATCGTTATGTGTGAGCTTAAGTGACCTGGCAGCCGCGGGGGCAAAACCTATGGCCTTTACCTTGGCGATTACGTTGCCGAGTATTGAGCAAGATTGGCTGTCTGAATTCAGTCGTGGACTCGCGGATATCGCGCAACAGTTTCAGTGCCCATTAATTGGTGGAGACACCACAAAAGGCGATGCTTTAATCATTACTATACAAGTGCATGGACAATGCCCTAAAGGGTCCTCGCTTAAGCGTGGCGGCGCTAAGGTGGGTGATAAGGTGTATGTATCAGATGTTTTAGGTGATGGCGCTGGTGCGCTTAAACAAGTTTTGAGTAATCCACATAAGACAGATGGACTTGCTGCACACTATTACTGCCCTTTACCAAAAATCGAATATGGCATTGCGTTAAGAAGTACAGCCACCAGTTGCTTAGATGTAAGCGACGGTTTAGTGCAAGATTTAAATCATATTTGCACAGCCAGTCAGGTGGGCATGTTAATTAACTCGCAGGACATCCCTGTATCTGACTTATTGATTAAAACCGTTGGTAAAAGCGCAGCCATACAATTTGCATTAAGTGGGGGCGATGATTATCAGCTGGCTTATACCGCACCTGACTGCGATAAGGGTATTTGTATTGGCAAGGTGGTGGTGGGCGATCAAGTATTGGTGGATGGTGCTGTGCCTAGGCAAAAAGGATTTCAGCACTTTTAAAGTTCTTTTGTAGGCTACGATCTAATGCAGATGGCTTAGTAAGGTTGTGGATCTTATTTATTACCCATAAAAAAACCGACCATAGGGTCGGTTTTTTTATGCTAATCAAAAGTAATATTAGTTAGCGTTCATGTTAGCAATTTCTTTTGCTAGTTCGTCATGTGCTTTCTTAGATTGAAACTTCTGCCATAACGCTTTTTCATTGTTCATAGATGTTTTAAGCGCCGCTTCATTGATTAATGATGCTGCATTGTCATCAAGACCAACTAATACGTAAAGTGCACCGTTAGGGCTGCGACGAGTTTTATAGATACGAGTACCTACTAAAGATTCGTTCGTAATCTGTTTAGTCACAGAGCTGTTTACCATGTCTACGGTTTCGTCATCGCCAGCACCGGTTGTTTCAGCGAATTGCTTAACAAGGTTTTGAACTTGAACTTTCATCATTTGTGCAAGTTGTACACGTGCAGCGGCTGATGCTTGTTGTTTCATGAAGTTAATACCAGCGCCTGATTTATCTGCACTGCCCACAGCTGAAACAGCTAGGCCTTCGATAGGCTCATCACATACCCAGCCTGGAGCTGCAATAGCGGGTGCATCAGGGAAAGTACAGTCAGGAACAGCAGCTTGTTGCGAACCACCACCAAAACATGCAGTTAACGATAAAGTAAGTGCGCTAACACCAAGAATGCGAGTAAAAGTCATCTTCTTTTCCTTAAATGATTTTAGAGTTACAGTGAGCTAACCTTAACCCTAAATAGCTATTCCTGCTAGAGAGAACCATGAAAAATATCGTAATATTGGGGACTTTTTTATTGTCTTTAAGTGTTTTATCCGGATGTGCGACAAACCATACTGTGCAGGCTCCAGCTTGGATAGATAACCCCAGTCGTCAGCAAGCCGTTGGCAGTTGTGGAGCTCATGCTTTAGGCAAATATAAACAGAAAGAATGCGCCATGACTCGCGCGCGCTTAGAGTTAGCGGCTCGTAAAGGGGTAGAGATTAAATCCATGTCATTAATGACAGAAAACGCAACAAACATGGCCAGTTCAAGTACGCTGAATCAACAAACCATTCAAGAAGTTAACAGTAAGGTGAAAGCGAGATTAGTGGAAAGCTACCATGATAAATTACAGGATGTTATCTGGGTATTGATAGAAGAGAATTAAAAATTAACCTGCTAACAAATACTAGCAGGTTAAAGTTTATTTAGAAGCCTGTGCCCATAGTGAATGCGATATTTGATCCATCTTGATCATAAAGTCCATAACCGCTGTAGGTAATGCTTGTGTAGCGAAGACCCCAAGTAATTCCATTCTTTCCATTAGGGCGTTTTAGAGTGTAGGTAGCCTTTAAAACAGTTCCTAATGCATTGTCATACTTAACAAGGCCTGCTAATAGGCCATCACCTTCAATTTCAGGAGAAAGATGGTATGTAAGACCTGTGCCAATTGAAAATTGATCTTTTTTTACGTTTATAAATAAATCAAGAGGAATACGTGTAAAACTAATTGAGCCATTCTCTGCGCTAATGCTTTTTGTCATATAATTCAGACCGACTTCTGCAAAAAGAGGATAAGCTGTATCAAAGCTAAGTTTACTAACAACAGAACCTCCAAAGAAAATGGAGTCACCAGCGGTTAGCTTTTCAGATGATCCATCATCAAAAGTTAAGTTGACTAATGTGTCACCACCAAAAGCAACACCTAAAACAAAACCATAATCAAGATTTTTATTTTCATCTGCCGAGGTAATTACTGAGAAGATAAGTGATGTTATTAAGGTTGTAGTTTTAAGTAAGGTTTTCATTAATATTCCGTATTAGTTAAATTCCGAAGCGGGATATTACTATATTGTAAATTTCATTGTAAAGAGAAAATTTAGAGCGTATTCAAGATGCTTTTTTCTTGATTAGCTGGCCGAAAAATATACCCGCTTCAAATAACACATACATGGGTAAAGCCAGTATCGTTTGGCTGATCACATCTGGTGGTGTAACAAGCATTCCAACAACAAAACAACCTACAAAAATATATGGTCGTTTTTCTTTTAAACTTTGTACCGTAGTGACGCCTGACATTATCAGTAAAAGAGTGGCTATGGGTATTTCGAATGCTAGGCCAAAAGCAAAAAATATTTTTAGAATGAAATTTAAGATGTTATTTATATCGGGTAAAAAATTAACACCTTCTGGCCCAATACCTGTGAAAAAATCAAAGATTAAAGGCAATACAATAAAATAGGCAAACGATACGCCCACATAAAACAATACGATACTGCTTAGTAGTAGTGGTATGGCTAATCGTTTTTCTTTTTTATACAGGCCTGGTGCAATGAATCCCCAAGCTTGATGTAAAATTAATGGAATGGTTAAAAAGATAGCGCTAAATAGAGCGAGCTTAAAAGGCACTAAGAATGGCGAGGCCACCCCAGTCGCTATCATGCTAGAATTTTCTGGCAGTAGTACTTCTAAAGGTTTTGACAGTAATAAGTACAGTTCGTTAGATACGCTGTACAGGCCAATAAATATAATCAGTATAAAGGCCATCACTTTTAATAAGCGATTACGCAGTTCAATTAGATGACTAATTAACGGCTGCTCCATTTGCATCTGTGCTTGGTCGGCTTTATTTTTCTTGGCCATGAACTACTTAGGCTCTTGTGTTGATTGTTTGATGACAGGCTGTTTGGTTTGTAAGCTATTGTCGCTAACATTGTTATTCGAACTGTTCACATCACCCAAGATATTGTTTTCGGGTTCTTGATCTTCATGAGCCTGATGGTGGTCGCCAAATTCACGAAAGTCACTTGCACTGGCATCGCCATTGGCAAGTTTATCGAGTTCTTCAGCTTCTTCTCGCTGCTTAATTTCATCTTCGGTTAAGTAGCTGTGCATAGGGTCTTGCATTTTTTCGCGAATTTCTTGATTGCGAACTTCTTGCTCAATCTCTTGCTGAATGCCGCTCATGGTTCTGCGCATTTTACCGATAAGTAAACCCACGGTACGCGCTGCCTTTGGTAGTCTTTCTGGGCCCAATATAATGAGCCCTAAAACACCAATCACTAATAATTCAGCAAAGCCTATATCAAACATTAAAACGGTTGCCTAATTATTTAGTTTCATCTTTATCTTTTACTGATTCAGAAAACTGAGCATCTTTTGCTTTGTCTTCGATTGAATCAGTGGCTTTTTTTTCTTCTTCGTTTATGGCTTTTTTGAAGCCTTTTACTGCGCCGCCAAGATCGCCGCCCAGAGTGCGAAGTTTTTTAGTGCCAAAGATTAAAATAACAACTACTAAAATAATAACAAGTTGCCAAATACTGATTCCACCTAACATACTATTCTCCTAATCATTCGTTTGATTCAAACGTTAATGTTTGTGCTTATACATCAAGGGTCAGATCAGTGACCATTGATTCATAAATTAAAATCCGGGTAAGTTATTGCCCGCTAAAATATGCCAGTGCATATGAAAGACTTCTTGTCCGCCTTTTTCACCGTTGTTGGTGATCAGGCGGTAGCCTTCTAAGTTCTCTTGCTTTACCACGTTATTAATTGACTGTAATACCGTGGTTATTAGATCCCATTCCTGTGGTTCAACGCTCATTAAATTAACAATGTGTTGCTTGGGAATGACTAATATATGGGTTTTTGCCTTGGGTGCAATATCATGAAAGGCCAAAACGTGATCATCCTCATAAACTTTATTACAAGGAATGTCGCCATTTACAATTTTACAAAAAATACAGTCGCTCATAATATACGGTTCCGTTATTTTGTGCGGCTGGCTTTTTCTTCAAGACCAGACAGATTAAAGCGTCGCTTTAGTTCGTCTAATACTACCTGAGGGTCTTCGCCTAGGTGTGACAGCATAACCATTGTATGAAACCAAAGGTCAGCGGTTTCATATATCACATCTTTATTATCACCGGATGTTTTGGCGTCTTTTGCAGCAATAATGGCTTCTGTGGCTTCTTCGCCTACTTTTTCCAGTATTTTGTTAAGCCCTTTGTGATGAAGGCTAGCCACATAAGAGCTATCAGCTTCAGCAGACTTACGTTCTTCTAAAATCTGACCCAGTTGGGAAATTACATCACTCATGGTGAATCCTTAACACTTACGAGCAGCCTAACGCTGCTTTCAAAATACAGGGGAGCTAAAAATAGACTCCCGTAAAACACTAAACAGAGGCTTTCATCATACCCCAACAAACACTTAGCCGCGAATTAACAGCCAAGCAATCCCTAGTACAATCAGTGAAATGCTGGCATCAAAACTCCATAAATAAGGAGTATGTAAGCCAACTAGACCTAATGCACTCACGATCACGCCAACAGCGCGGTGCTTTTTACGATCAGCTTGCTTGATGACTTCTGTCTTTAATGACTGAATTTCGGCTTGTAAATTGGCTTGCTGAGCAGGGTAGTGCTCTAGATTGTTCAAGGTTTTGCGAATTTGCTCTGGCATTTTAGGCGCTTGAGCAATCCAGGCGGGTGCTTGGCGTTTTAGTTCCTTCCAGATAGCAGCAGGGCCCACACGGTTGTTCATCCAGTGCTCTAAATGCGGTTTTGCAGTTGTCCATAGATCTAGCTGTGGATAAAGCTGGCGTCCTAGCCCTTCAATATTAAGCAGGGTTTTTTGAAGCAGTACTAACTGAGGTTGAACTTCCATATTAAAGCGACGCGCCGTCTGAAATAAGCGCAGTAAAAGCTGGCCAAAGCTGATCTCAGCAAGAGGCTTTTCAAATATCGGCTCGCATACGCTGCGAATAGCCGCTTCAAATTCATTGATTTTAGTATCACTGCCAACCCAGCCACTTTCTACGTGCAAGCGGGCCACTTCGTGATAATCCTGATTGAAAAAGGCCAGTAGATTTCGCGCTAGATAATCTTGGTCGGTTTCGTTGAGTGTGCCAACAATGCCGCAATCAATGGCGATATATTGAGGGGCTTCAGGGTTGTTGTGTGCCACAAAAATATTGCCAGGGTGCATGTCAGCATGAAAGAAGCTATCGCGGAACACTTGGCGAAAGAATATCTCAACACCTCGTTCGGCCAGAATCTTCATGTTGGTCTTACGGGCAACTAGGGTATCAATGTCACCAATAGGTGTGCCGTATATGCGCTCCATTACCATGATGTTTTTACGGCAGTAATCCCAATGCACTTCAGGTACATATAATAATTCACTGTTGTGGAAATTACGCTTCAACTGACTGGCATTAGCGGCTTCGGCCATTAAATCTAATTCGCCATAAATGGTGTGTTCGTAATCTTCAATCACTTGCACCGGTTTCAAACGTTCGCCGTCTTGTGCATATTTTTGCATCAGCTTAGCGGCCACCATCATTAGCTTAATGTCTTTATTGATGGTGCGCTCAATATTCGGGCGGATGACTTTTATCACCACGTCGCTGTCATCTTGCAGTGTGGCGGTATGCACTTGTGCAATAGACGCACTGGCCAGTGGGGTGGTATTAAATTCTTTGAAAAGAGTATCAACTGAACCATCTAGCGCAGCTTCAATAATCTTGACGGCCACTTTTTCAGAAAACGGTGGCACCTTGTCTTGTAGCTTTGAAAGTTCAATGGCCAAGGGCTCATCTAATAAATCTTTACGGGTAGAAAGTAGCTGGCCAAGTTTAATAAAGATAGGGCCCAGCGCCACTAATGCTAAGCGTAAACGCTTTTCTTTGGGGATGCGTTTTGGCAGTGGGTTTAAGCGCCATGGGGCCAAATAAAAGGCTAAACGTAAATACCAAGGCAAGTAGGCAACAGGAATAAATTCATCAAGACGATACTTGCTAAAAATATAAAGAATGGTGATTAGGCGGCGTAGCTGAATCATAAAATAGATGTTGGCCTAGTGAGTAATATTGGTTTTATTATTTATGAGTTTAGATTGTTTTTAAGCGCTGAATGCGTGCTTCTAAACGTTCCGTATCCATTTTGATTCGTTGTATATCTGAAAATCGAGATTCGCCTTCAAGCTTATGGGGTGCCAGTTGCAATTCATCACGCACATACTCAACCGAGTCTTGCTTGAGTTTATCGGCGGTGCCCTTAAACCAAGAGGTTAAGCTGCGCAGGTTTTTACCAATAATATGTGCTGCAACCGGACCCGTTAGCTCTGAAATCATGGCTTCAAAATCCACATCCAATTGGCCCATTACATCAGCCAAAGAAAGAGCGAGCTGACTAGAGCCTTGAATTTGAATGTCTGATTGCATCAAGGCTGCTTGCTTGTCTTCATTGCGAGCTAGATTAATAAACGCTGAAACAGGGCCTTTTAGCGCCGCTTCAGGTTCATCTTCATAATGGCTTAATAACTGAATGCCATCCATAAAACGCACGTAAATTGCGAAGCTAGGGCTTTCAAAATGCAGCGCCAATACTTTAGGTGATAAAGCAGTTAACTTTGCCTGTGTAGCAGGGTCAAACTTCAGCGCTTTGTTAATGGCTGTTTCGGCACTGACTAAACCCGCTTGAATGATGGTGTTATCCATTCTTTTTCTCCCCAACCGTTAGGCTTTAATGCCTTTATGCAACGCCACAATACCACCGGTTAAATTGTGGTATTCGCAGTTTGCAAAGCCAGCATCTTGAAACATGCCTTTCAGCGTTTCTTGATCAGGGTGCATACGAATAGATTCGGCTAAATAACGGTAGCTTTCAGAATCGTTGGTAATTAATTTACCCATCATAGGTAATGCGCTAAAGCTGTATACATCGTACATCTTGCTTAGCAGAGGATTTTTAGTTTTAGAGAATTCCAATACCAGTAAGCGACCGCCGGGTTTTAATACGCGGTTAAATTCGCTTAACGCTTTATCTTTGTTGGTCACGTTACGCAAACCAAATGCCATGGTAATCACATTAAAGCTGTTATCAGCAAACGGCAGCGATTCTGCATTGGCTTGTACCACTTCAATGTTGCCGCTGTAGCCCTTGTCTAATAGGCGATCACGACCCACTTTCAGCATCGAATCGTTAATATCGGCTAATACAACCTTGCCTTCAGGGCCCACTAGGTCACTGAATTTCATGGTCAGATCGCCAGTACCACCTGCGATGTCTAAAACCTGATCCCCTTTGCGCACACCGGTGAATTCCATGGTGAAGCGCTTCCAAAGACGGTGCACACCAAACGACATTAGATCGTTCATAATGTCGTATTTAGCGGCAACGCTGTGGAATACCTCAGCAACCTTCTCTTGCTTCTCTTCCGTGTTAACGGTTTTGTAGCCAAAGTGCGTGGTTTGCTCGCCTTGATTGGACTGGTTTGGGCTGTCGGACATATTGAGTGCCTGAATTTAATGCTTAAAAATTGACGACATTTTAGCCTTGTTAGACAGGAATGTCTGCACTCATTGCTTTTCAAAATAGGCAGGGCAGGGGTGTTTCAAGATTTAAATCAATAAACCCG
>JAWUVN010000105.1:0-48689 GCA_034112345.1 Bermanella sp.
CAACCTGTTATTCTGTTTTACTTGAAACTCTTTTCTACAACCTGATCTTTCGATCAATTTTGCGTCTTTTTCCTTTCAAAACAACAATTTAAAAGCCTTAAATAAATGGCCCTGCCTTGTTGGGATGGCGCATTCTACGCAGATTTAGCTTTTCGTCAACATATTATTACAACTTACTTTACATTGTTTAAAGAAACACCAATTTATTAAAAGTGACAGAGTGGTTATACTCCGCGCCAATATTTATGACATATGAATCAAGCAGTATGATTAAACAGAAAGCAGTAGTAATTTACAGTGGCGGAATGGATTCATTCACTCTTCTAAATAAGATTGTTAAAGAAGGCTATGACGTTTATGCCCTAACCTTCAATTATGGCCAGAAACAAATTAAAGAAGTAGAGGTAGCCAGTACCGTTTGTGAGCGATTAGGCATTGCCCACAAGGTATTAGACATCTCTCCTATAAATGAGTTAATGCAAAGCTCTTCTTTAATAGGTGATGAAGCCGTACCTGAAGGGCATTATGAATCCGAAAGTATGAAATCTACCGTTGTACCTAACCGCAATATGATTCTTTTATCGTTAGCCATTGGGTATGCGGTCGACATTAAGGCCAGTAAAGTTTATTACGGCGCTCACGCTGGTGACCATGCTATTTATCCTGATTGCCGTCCCGAGTTTGTTCACGCTATGAATGCTGTAGCAGGTATTGCTAACTACGAGCACGTATCTATCGAAACGCCATACCTTAATTCTACCAAGGGCGAAATCCTCGCCGACGGTATTAATATGGGGCTTACCTATGAAACCACATGGACCTGCTACAACGGTCGCGAAAAAGCTTGTGGTAAATGCGGCGCATGTAACGAACGCCTAGAAGCTTTTGCAGATAACGATGTGGCCGATCCTTTGCAGTACGAAGCATAATGAGTAAAGCTTTAAAAATTAAAGAGGCTTTTTATACCTTGCAAGGTGAAGGGGCTCAAGCAGGCCGAGCTTCTGTTTTCATTCGCTTCAGTAAATGTAATTTGTGGAACGGAAAAGAATCTGGCCGTGCCGCTGCCCTTTGTCAGTTTTGTGATACTGACATTATGGGTACAGATGGTGAAAATGGTGGCGATTACTCACTGGATGAATTGGTTAATTTGGCTTTAAAGCTATGGCCCGATATGAACCAAGGTAAACCCTACATTGTATTCACCGGTGGCGAGCCAGCTTTACAGCTTTCAAACAGCGTGGTGGCTGAATTCAAAAAATCTGGCTTTGAATGCGCTGTTGAAAGTAATGGCACCTTACCTTTACCTGCCAATCTGGATTGGATATGCATTAGCCCTAAAGGTAAAAGTAATGTAATCATTACTCATTGCGATGAGCTAAAACTGGTATACCCACAAACTGATATCAAACCCAGTGATGTCACTCATATTCAATCAAACTATTACTTCCTATCTCCAATGGCAGACTATGGCCTGGAGAATAGCGGCATGATTATCCGTGAAAACATGCAAGCTGCTACACAATACTGCCTAGAAAACCCAATCTGGCGCATATCCCTTCAAACTCACAAGCTACTGGGCATTGCATAACTTCTACGCCTCTTTGTCTAACAGTATTGCAATAATGAACAATGCGGCTCAATATAACTCTCATTAATACTAGGAAGTTATAATGAGTCGTATTCTATTCAAAGTGGATAACCACATTGCCACCCTAACCCTTAATCAGCCAGATTTAAGAAATTCAATTTCAGAAATTGAAGTGGTTGAGGAGTTCATTGATGCATTAGAACAAGCTGCTACCTTGAAAGACTTACGCTGCTTGATCATTACAGGTGCTGGATCGGCTTTTTCAAGTGGTGGCAACATCAAGCATATGCTCAATAAAGAAGGGATGTTTGCTGGTGAGGCTAATGATATCCGCGAAAACTACGGTAAAATCATCCAACGTATTCCTCTTGCCCTCTACAAGATAGACATCCCAACCATAGCCGCTGTTAATGGCCCTGCAGTGGGTGCTGGTTGTGACCTAGCTATGTATTGCGATATGCGTATCGCCAGTACTAAAGCAACGTTTGCTGAAAGCTTTATTAAAGTCGGTATCATTCCTGGTGATGGAGGTGCATGGATACTGCCTAAAATAGCTGGCTTTGGTCGCGCTGCCGAAATGGCCTTTACTGGCGAAGCCATTAGCGCCCACCAAGCCAATGAATGGGGCATGCTAAATAAGCTTGTTGAACCAGAAGAGTTAATGAACGAATCTTATGCACTTGCCCAGCGTATTGCGAAAAATCCACCTCAAGCGTTAAGAGCCACTAAACAATTGATGCGAGCAGCAACCAGCATGCCTTTAGATTCTCTTTTACAAATGAGCGCCGGGATTCAAGCTAACCTACATCAAACAGAAGATCATATTGAAGCAGTCACCGCTTTAATTGAAAAACGTGAACCAACATATAAAGGAAAATAATATGAAATTATTCACTTTATTTATCTCTCTCATTTTATTAAGCGCTTGTGATAGAACAATGGAAAGCAGTGATTATATTGGTGGCTTTGTCACAATCACTGGCGGATGCCAATCAAAGGGCGACTTGGGCTTAAACTATAAAGAGAATCACATTGATATTAGCTTTTATTGTTTTTTAAAGGAATGCTCAACAATGAAAGGTGATGTAAGCAAAGAAGGGTTTTTTCACTTAGAATCACCTGAAGGGTATTTCATCCAAGGTAAAATAAAACCAAAAGAAGCCAGTGGAAATTGGTTTTTAAATATAAAAGGTAAGAATTGTTACGGCCAATGGGTAGGATTAGAAAATTAAATCACAAAAAGATACTTAAGATGAAAACGGCCAAACAATGGATTACATCTCTATCCTTAGAACCCCACCCTGAAGGTGGGTTCTATTCTCGAGTCTATGAGAGCTCTAATACAATTCATACAAACGGTGGCCCGCGACCCAGTGCTACAGCTATTCATTACTTATTAGAAAAAGGGGATTTCTCAAGTTGGCATCGTATTAAGTATGATGAAATTTGGTTTTTCCATTCAGGAGCTCCTCTCACAGTGCATCAGATATATCCTGATGGCCGATTACTCAGCACAACTTTATCTCACAAACACAATATTTCACTGACTGTAAAAGGTGGAGCATGGTTTTGTTCAGAACTATTAACTACTGAAACTGAAAATACCGCTGACAATCAATATTCATTAGTCAGTTGTGTTGTCACTCCAGGCTTCGATTTTGAGGACTTTGAGATGGGGAGTGTTAAAGCACTTATTGATCTTTATCCTCAGCACGAAAATATTATTTATCGCTTGTGCCGAGAACATTAAAACAAGAATAAATTAGGGCTGAAGTCTATTTATAACCCAATTACTGTCTGTATCTTTACTATATAGAAATCGATCATGCAAACGATTATCCCTACCCTGCCAAAATTCAATCGTTTCAGGCTCTATACGATACCCACCCCAGAAACCAGGTAAAGGTACCTTGCCTTCACTAAACTTGTGCTTCATTTGAGAGAAGGCTTGCTCTAGTAACTTACGGGTTGCGATGGGTTTACTTTGCTTACTGGCCCAAGCAGCTAATTGACTGTCATGAGGGCGAGATAGAAAGTACTCTGTATTTTCAGTAAGTGATAATTTTTTAACTTTGCCTCTTACGATCACTTGTCGCTCTAATTCTATCCAGGGAAAGTGAAGGCAGATATTTGGATTTTCTGACAGTTGCTGTGCTTTATTGCTTTCAAGATTTGTAAAGAATACGAATCCTTTTTGATCGTAATTTTTCAATAAGACAACCCGCTGACTGGGCATACCCATTGAATCTACCGTAGCAACCGTCATTGCAGTTGGGTCTTTAAACAGCTTTGAATCTATTGCATGACCCAGCCAAAGTTGAAATTGGTCCACTGGGTCATCAGCAAGATCTGATTGGTGTAATTCATTTATGCCATATTGGCGACGAATATTGGCGATATCCATATTTTACTCCTAACAACAGACACCATTATATCGCTAAATACCCGTTAAGTTATACTTTGAAGTGACTCATTGTTTTAGCCAATAACTGACTCCCCGATCCCACCTCATTTGCAATCATAGAAACACTCTCAGCCTTTTCAACCAAAACAGTCGCTGCATTATCAACTAGTACAATATTCTGTGCAATTTCTTCAGCGGCCCCTGCCTGTTGAACACCCGCTGTTGCTACTTGCTCAATTAGGGCTGTCACTTGGTTAACAGCCGTTTCAATTTCAGATAGTACTTCACCCGTTTTAACGGCTTCTTCTTCTCCCCTATCTGCTTGGCTACAAGCGGTCTCCATGGCCGTTACAGCATGTTCAGCAACCAGTTGAAGACTAGAAATAGTCGCTTCTATTTCATTTGTCGATACCTGAGTACGGTTTGCAAGTGTTCTCACTTCATCTGCTACCACTGCAAAGCCTCGCCCTTGCTCTCCTGCTCTAGCGGCTTCAATAGCTGCGTTTAATGCCAATAAATTAGTTTGTTCAGCGATCGCTTTTATGACATCTATTACAGTGCTAATCGATGATGCTTGTTGTGCTAGCTGGCTAATTTCATCTCCAGCAGTACGAATACTTTGTGCCAACTCGCGAATGATGGAAGCAGACGCAACTGAGCGTTGAGCACCTTCATCAGCTTTACCTTGTGCAAGCACTGTTTCTTTTGCAGCACTATCACAATGAACTGCAACTTCTTTCGCTGTAGCGGCTAATTCCGTTGCTGCTGTCACAATTACTTCAACACGCTGCTTTTGGTCTAACCCTGATTTGTTTACATCAGATGAAACTGCCTGTAATGAATTAGATGATTGCGTTAAAGAACCTGAATGAGATCGTACTTCTGTAACAACCTCCTTCAATGTACTAAAACCTAAGCTTAAAGAGCGAATAGTATCACCTAGTTCATCGTTACTCTTAGATTCAAAATAACCCGCCAACTCACCATTTTGCATATTCATGGCCATTTTTTGTGTCACATGTGCATTTACATCTACTGCTACCTTCAAACAAGATAACAGATAGACACCTGCAGCGATCATGGTCCCAAATATGATTAAAATCAGTAAAAAATGACGTTCTAAATCAAATCTATTAGTATCCAGTAATTCAAAATAGCTTTGGGTAGATTTATCATAAAGCGCAGCCACCTTGGTTATTACTTGAGTACCAACATCAAAATAATCACTTCCTGAAATTACCGGTTTATCAGGGTCTAATAACTTAGTTTTTGTTATTCGTTCAAATTCTGTTATCGATTCATTTACGCTATCGACTAAACCTCTAACTGACTTGGCCAATTCTTTGTTATGGCCTTCTATAAACGCGTAATGTCTGTTTAATAACCCCTGAGCATCGCTAATATTTTGATATAAAGTGCTAACTGCAATAAATGAATCCGAATTAAAACTGCCTTTAGTTGCAACAGCTGCACCCAACCCTCGAATCTGCCCAAGTGTTTCTTGCAGATATGGCATATCAAACACCAATAGCTGCATTAACATATAGCTATCAATATTACTGTCTAATACAAGCTGGCTCTCTCCGGCCAGTTCATTTATCAATTTGGTTATTTCTTCTATCCATAAAGTATGGTCTGAAAAGCTTGTGCTTTTATTCATAGTATCGTGCTTAATTGAATCCCAACTACCCATTACAGTGTTAAAATGCCTATTAATGGCTTCACTAAAGCCGTACTGAGTAATTACTGCCTGCGCCTTATCTAACTTAACTTTCATCCCCTCTTCTAATATCACAACCTTATCAAGAGCATCTGAGTTGCCTGATATCCATTGCGCACTAGTTCCACGGTGTTTAGCGGCCTGTATACGAAGCGGGTGAAGCATCTGAACCACAGACATACCTTTAGACTGATGATCAAATACGTCTAAATCCTTACTATTATTGCTGTATATAACCCAAGTTGCGTACACTAAAGGCAGCAACAAAATGACTAAAATAAGCTGGAATTTCTGGGTAAATATTAACCTATTTAATAGATTAACCCCTGGTGCCAATAGACTCATAACGGATATTCCCTGTTTATTGAATTAAGTATAGACAGAAATAAGGGGTTAGCTGGGCCTAAGTTGCAGTACAATATGCCAATCTAATATTGGTATGCCGTTATGAGCAAAAAAACAAAGCGTGAAATCCCAACCTTTAAGCACAAGATTATCGAAACCCATTGTCATCTAGACTACTTAAAAGACCGTCCACTAAAAGAGACACTCGATAAGTCCGCTGAAATAGGGATAGAAAAAATCATTACCATCGCGGTTTCTCCTGAAAATCTAGAAACCGTAATGACGTTAACTAATCAGGATAACCGCATTTGGGGAACTCAGGGAGTTCATCCTCACGATGCCGAGAAGTTCACTCCTGAAACTGAGGCTCACATTAGAAAGAATGCACAAAATAGCCGGATCTTAGCCATTGGTGAAATAGGCTTAGATTATTACTACGATAATGCTGACCGATCTATTCAACGACAGGTATTTGAAACACAACTGACCATTGCTAGTGAACTGGACCTACCTGTGGTGATACATAGCCGTGATGCAGATGACGATACTATTGAAATATTAAGTAAGTTTGAACAAACACTAAAGAAAAAAGGTGTGATACATAGCTTTACATCGGGCCCTGTACTGGCTCAATATGCAATCGATCAAGGTTTTTGCTTAGGTTTTAATGGCATCTGTACATTTAAAACTGCCGAAAATGTTCGTGAAATAATACAAATGACGCCGATTGAAAATATCATATTGGAAACAGATGCGCCTTTTTTAACTCCAACACCTTACCGTGGTGTTGAAAATGCCAGTTTTTATCTGCCATTTATTGCTGAAAAAGTGGCTGATGTTAAAAACATCCCAATCGAAATATTCTTAGAGCAAGTTTATAAGAACTCTGAAGCTCTCTTTTTTACAAATAAGTAGGTGCGCATCATGTTAGATAAAAGCGTTTTTTGTAAAATAGTGACAAAAGACCAACTAGCCTGTTTACAAATCAACCATCCTAAATTCATGGCTGAAATATGTATTCAGGGGGCACAACTTACGCAGTTCACACCTACCGGTGAACAAGCCTACATATGGCTAAGCCCTGACGCTGAGTATCAAAAAGGTCAAGGGCTTCGTGGTGGTATACCAATATGTTGGCCATGGTTTGGTGGGTTAAGTATGAATCCTGATCAAGTTAAAACGCAAACCAAGCCAACTGAATTGGCTCATGGATTTGTTCGCACTATGGATTGGTCTATCAGAGAGTATCGAGAAAGCGCTCATGAAATTAATATTGTCATGGGTATTTCTCATAGTGAAGCCACTCTTGCAATATGGCCATTTGAGTTTGACTTAAGTTGCCATTTTAAATTATCTAACACACTGAGCGTTGAACTTAAAACAACAAATCTTAGTTCTTCAAATATGCATTTCAGTCAGGCTTTACACTCATATTTTCCAACAAGTGATATACGTAACACCAAAATATTAGGTGCTGAAAAACAAAATTATGTTGATGCATTGGATCTTTGGAAAACTAAACAACAAGTAGAAAGCATTGCTATTAACAAAGAAGTCGACAGAATATATTTTGGTAAAAGTGACTATAGAATACTGACTCCAGAACATTCCACATGCGTGAAAAGTAACACACTAAGCAGTGTTATCTGGAACCCATGGATCAATAAAAGTAAACGCTTGAGTCAATTCTCAGATAATGCATACCAATCAATGCTATGCATTGAATCTGCGAATGCATTAGAAGATGCTGTTTCTTTACCTTCTTTAGAGAGTCATACATTAAAACTCAATATCAGCCGGTAAGTTCGACTGATATTGAGCTATATACAATCAATGGATTAGTGATTCATGCTGCCCATTAATTTACGTGTTAAAACCTGATAACCAGAGCCCAACAATCTAACCAAAAAGTGAATTAAATGAGCATCAGCTCCAATCATAATTCGAGCTTTATTTTTTGAAACGCCTTTTAAGATTGTTTGTGCTGCTTTTTTAGGAGTAGTGCGAGCTAATTTATCAAAATCTTTAGACATTAGTTCTTTATCATCGCTGTCACTTACCCGTGCATTTCTAGCAATTTCTGTAGCTATACCACCTGGGTGGACACAACTAATACCAACCGCATGTTTGTCAGCAATCATTTCTTGTATCAGAGCTTCTGTATAACCTCTTACAGCAAACTTAGAAGCATTATAACTGCCCTGTGTTGGCAAACTGATCATACCAAATACACTGGAAATATTAACAATATAGCCATCGCCACTTTTCTTTAAATAAGGAAGGAATGCTTCGGTGCCATTAACCACTCCCCAAAAATTAATATCCATCAACCAATTAAAGTCCTCACGTTTTACCTCATCAAGTTTTGCAGATAACGCCACCCCTGCATTGTTCACAACTATATTTACATGGCCAAAATCTTCATTCACTTGTTTTGCGTGATCGACAAATAATGCTTGGTTAGCAACATCAAGCTGATAAATTTTAATATTTACACCTGACGAGCCTGAATCAATTATAGACTTGGTATTTTCTAGACCCTTTATATTTACATCAGACAAAGCTAGGTGACAGCCTTTTTCCGCTAATTCAATAGCCAAAGCTTGGCCAATTCCTGATCCTGCGCCTGTAATTGCAGCTACTTTATTTTTGAAATCATTCATTTTTTATTATTCTCAATAATTTATTACATATAGCATTATAGTTCTTTAATCTCTTTGAAACTCTACTAACAAACCCGCTTTTAACTGTTTTAATTTACTTTCTATGTGCTTACTATCAAACTGAACCCAAGCACATGCTGCTTCTATGGTGTGAAATGCAATTACCTCTACATCCTGGGTCCAAGCGCTTCGACTGTATAAACTGGCTTTATCCCAGTCACACCTATTAATCACCATAGCGACTTTTTTGATCAGCGAATTACGAGTTATCCTATCTGAAACTTTCACTACATCATGATCACTAAGGTAGACTTTAGCGTCCCTAAAATCCACAATTTCAGCTAATATATATTGAAGACGATCATCACTCTTCTGCTTAATTTGGTGCGCTAATAGCTCTTCAAAATAAATATCTCCACACCAATACTCCAACATGATTTTTCCAGAGTTATATACCGCATAGGTATTAGCCATTCAATTTCATCCATGTAACTACAATAAGAAAATAATATACAAATACAGTCAATAAATCTTAGAATTATTCTGCCAACTTAGTGTATATTCCCATTCATTAGGGTGCACTGAGCCCTCTAGTTAACAGAGATAAAATTTAATGAGCAAAGGCGGCGATAAGCACAAGGCCAGATTGAACGAACTAACCAGTTTTGGGAAGGATCTTGCGAGGCGCTGTAAAAGTCATTGTGAACTATGCGATCAGAGTGGTGTAAAGTTATTGATTCATGAAGTGGCCCCTGTTCCAAAAGAGCCAGAATTATCTCGATGTATTTTCATCTGCGATACTTGTGAAGAGCAAATCAAATACCCGAAGAGAGTAAATTTAAATCATTGGCATTGCCTTCACGCCTGTATTTGGAGTGAAATACCAGCTGTTCAAGTTACTGCTATTTTAATGGCAAAACGAATTGCCGATAAAGCCCCTTTTGCAGAAGAACTTTTAGATCAAGTGTACTTAGAAGAGGCTATTACTGAGTGGGTTGAAAAAGCCGAATCCGAGAAGTAAGTCATTAATAGATTGGTTACTTAAAAATTAACCATCAATATCAGGCCTGTTATTCCCAAGAAATCAAGGGGTCTGATATTTTTTTATCCAATATCCGTAACTGTCCATCATCAAACTGAATATGCCAATGGCGTTCTGTTTCAAATTCAATTAAACCTGAACCAAATGCACTGTGACTTACTCGCTCAGATGCTAACCCAGCTGCTTTAACAGTTTCATGATTCGCTTTTTTCTTACTGATCGGTTTTTTATAAACAAGTTTAGTCACTGATATGGGCCAAGCTAATTTTTCGGCATATCGCCTAACACTCTCCATAGCATTCTGAGGTAAAGCGATGTCAGTTTTCTCATTCTTAATACTTGGCCTGACTCTCAATAAATAAGGCACCGCCATACTTTGAATAAAGGGGCTGATTTCATTCTGACTGCCCTCTTCGCTTGGAGCTATAAGATGTAAGTCACGCTGAACTCGGGTCATAGCAACATAAAATAGCCGACGCTCACTCTCAATAGAAACGGATTTTTGCATGTCACTTTTTTCTTGGTAAGGATAATAGTGCTCTGTGAGGCCTGGCAAAATAACCGTGGGCCATTCTAAGCCTTTCGCTCGATGAATAGAGCTTATATTAACGCCTGACTGCTTATCTTGATTAGCCTTAATTAATTTTAAATTCTGTAGGTATTCATATGCATCACAAGCCTTGATGTTCAGTTTTGCAATAAATTTAACAAAACCTTGTATCGTGGCAATTCGATCATCCACTTGCTGTCGATTAAACGCGCTATCCGATACCGCCTTATAAAAATCTGTTTCTCTTATATAGCGATTAAACAGTTGATTTGCACGAAGTCTTTGATCTTTTGCGAGTTTAATTAACGCCATACGATTTTCTAACTGCTTTTGTTGCCAGCTTGATAATTCTGATACCGAGAAACTCATAAAGTCATCTATGTCATCGTCGCTAGATTCTGATAGCACTTTTGCCAGTTTATCTAACTCTATCCGTTTTATTTTCAATGCAGGAAATGTTAAAAATAATAACCATGATTGATATCGTTTCCACTTATTTTTTTTATGAAATACACCAGCACTGATCTCTAATAGCATCATAAAGGTTTGTAATTCATAGCGTTCTAGCACCCAATTACTATGAGGCATCTGATAAGGAATGTTTTCATGCAGTAGCGCAAGCTCTATTGGTGCACTCATTCCCCACAATCTCAGTAAAATAACAATGTCTTCAGCAGGGTTGTTTTTCATACTTTGCTTAATGATATGCAAGGTTTGTTCTGCATAATCGTCTTGATGGTAAAGTATAACTTGGGTATTTGGGTTGGTTTCATTTGCAATGGCTAAAACCGGTTCACGCTTAGTATTTTGTAAAATTAATTGATTGCTCAGTAATGCCACATCATGACCATAACGAAAGGTGGTGCTTAATGAATATTGAATCGCATCTGTAAATCTTTCATCAAACACCTTTAACATAAATAAGCTGTTTGATCCCCTAAACTCATAGATGGTTTGGTCTGGATCTCCAATCACTACCACGTTCGCTCGTTTTCCAGCCACTGTTTCAAGTAAAAACTGTTGTATAGGGTTAATGTCTTGGTATTCATCCACTAACACCCAATCCATATGATTACTGTATTTCTGAGCAAGGTCAGGTCTACGACTGAATAACATACAAGGGTCGTATAGCATGTCACTGTAAGTGATTCGTCTATTTTGTAGTCGCCACTCTTCAAAGGCATCAAATACTTTAATAAAAAATCGGCATGTTAAAGGCAGCCCTGAAGACTTAAATGCTAATGCAGCAGGATCTAATACTGACTTAACTTGCTCCATAAACGACACCATAGGATCAAGCCACTTCTTCTTATCGTTCAGTATTTCTTGAGCAATGTCTTTACTGGCAAATTTCTGCATCAGCCGCCATAAAAGTTGATCTTGCTCTACCTGAGATATTAATTCTCCTTCAAATGCAGGCAGTAACTTATCTTGAATCAAGCCCTGATAAATTTTTAATGCCAAGCTATGAAAGGTTCTAACCTGAGGTAATTGCACTGGAGGGAGTCCAGGTTGAGAGCACATCAGAGCAGAAAGCTTTGACGTAAAATCTAACTGAGCAGACTTGTTATACATAATCACTAACAAACGCTTAGGATTAACACCCGTTGATAAACGTTGCTGAATAAACATAGCCAGGGTCGTCGTTTTACCGGCTCCCGCCACAGCCACAACCTTAGCGTGGCCCTTGTCGTGTTGGATGATCTGTATTTGTTCTTGGGTTAACTGCAAAATCACAAGCCTTAGTTCAATAGCCCGTATTCTAATTCAATCTAGTCGTCAGCGTTAGAGCTTATTATTACTGAACGAAATTCATACAAAATACTAGATTAGGGATTTATTGTACGATCTGACAATGGTAGAATCCGCCTCCAAATTTTATCACCTGCACTTAATAGGGCTCTACTATGTTTGATGTTAACGAGTATTTTGACGGTAAAGTAAAATCAATTGCCTTCCAAACTGAAACGCTACCTGCCACAGTTGGCGTAATGGCACCTGGCGATTACGAATTTGGCACAAGCCAAAAAGAAGTAATGACAGTTGTAAGCGGTGCATTAACCATTCAATTCCCTGAAAGTGAAGACTGGACAACCTTCAAGCAAGGTGAAAGCTTCAATGTTGATGCTAATGTTAAGTTTGGCGTAAAAGTAGCGGTTGAAACGGCTTACCTTTGCACATACGAATAATATAGATATTATTCAACAGCCATAAAAAAAGCCGCATAGCGGCTTTTTTTATGAATGGATCATTAACATTGTATTTACAATTACTAAGAGAAAATACGATTAGCCCAAACAGTTAACCCTGCAGCTACACTGCCAAAGTGATCGCCATCTAACACTTCAATTTTTCCAAGCGTTTGCTCTATAGCTTGTCGAATTACTGGAGACTGCGCTGATCCACCCGTGACATAAATTAAATCGGGCTGGCATCCAGCTTGTTGAATTGCCTCTCCCATCAAACCTGTTATCTTTTCTAACGGCCTAGAAATGGCCTCTTTAAAATCAATTTCACTTACATCACAACCTACACCAACTCCAATATAGCTCAAATCAACATTTACATTGGGACTCGATGATAAGCAGATTTTTGCTTGTTCAGCACTGCGTACAATATGATGGTTTTGTTTATCATTACGAATTTGAATAAACCGTTTAAAAATTTCAGGCTCCGTGGTATCCCGTAATAACTGTTCAAGGTGAAGCCCTGTTTTTTGATCATTAAAAACAGCCTGAGCCCCCACATCATTAGTTCTAACCGCATCCCAAAATGGTTGTATTGGCATACGTAACCCATTTTTCAATGTGGATTCCATACCAAACAAAGGCATTAAATGCTTACCTGCAACCTGAATATCTAAATCATTCCCACCTATACGCTCTCCACTATGGCCAATAAAATCATCTTGGCGATCGGCCTTAACTTTATGATCAGGTCCCATTCTAACCATGGCGCAATCAGTAGTACCACCACCCACGTCAACCACCAATACAGTTTTATTATTTAATAATTGCTCTTCAAAGTTTAATCCTGCCGCAATAGGTTCAAATAAAAATTCAACATATTTAAAACCTGCTCGTTTTGCCGCTATGGTTAAAATTTCAATGGCTTGCTTATTACTTTTTTCTGAGTTTAAACCTTGGAAGTTCACTGGCCGGCCAATAACAGTATGTGTTATCTCTTCCCCTAGTTGCGATTCAGCTCGGGCTTTAATGCCCATCATCATTGCACTTACAATGTCTTCAAAAAATTGAACCGATTCTGAGCGTAAACCGCTGGCACCTAAAAATGACTTAGGAGACTTTACAAAATAGCCTTCACTTGGTAGCTCTAAATATTCTTCAAAAGCTTCTTTACCAAAATATAATGTTTGCTCATCTAAACTAAAGCCTTCTTGGCGGCGAACAGAATTAGCCTTTGATAACTGTGTAGTACGCGTTTTAATAAATTGCTGTTTTACAATTTCGTCAGATATATTTAATCCAACATATTCAGATATCAATTCGCGATCTAATGCATACAAGGTAGATGGCATAAATGCCTTACCCTGCTGAAGGTTAATAAGACTCACACTATCGCTGCTTTTATCAACAACACCTATGGCGCAGTTACTTGTTCCGTAATCAAAACCGGTAATCATTTTTTCATCCTAATGACGTTCTTTGTGTACTGTATAGAATCGTCAGTAATCTATATCTATTAACCGAAAAATATCATATCGAATAAAATTCTGCCAGAAGTGGATATAATTTTTAGGCTATATAAATAGCGATAAACAAGAAATTAAACTATTTTTAATATATGGATTATAAAATAATATTTGATATCACCCCATTTAACTGGCCCTCCATATTAACGGCTTTACTATGTGGTAGTCTGATTGGCGTAGAGCGACAATTACGTGGCAAACCCACTGGTATTCGTACTTGTAGCTTAATCATTTTGGGTACATACATATTTATGGCGTGTTCGGCCTTTGTTTCACAGAATGCAACAATGACAGATCCCTCAAGAATCATAGGCCAAATAATAACTGGTATCGGATTCCTTGGTGCTGGCGTAATGTTAAGTAAAGGAAGAAGTGTGTACGGTGTGACCAGTGCCGCCACAATATGGGCATTAGCAGCCATTGGTATTTGTATTGGTGTTGGCCAATTAAGCAGTGCTATTAAACTGTCCATTATTGTCGTATTGGTTTTATTTGGTGTGGATTTATTCGAAGAACATACACAAAAGATTAGTAAGCGCATGCACAGTCGGTTCACAACTTGGAGAGACAGGGACAATGAATAATAGTATTCAATATCCCTAATTAATGTCTAAGTTTTAAAGTTCTTTGTAATCAATACTAAAACCAGCTTTATTTGTTTTCCCTAATGTTTCGACCAAAAAAGGCAGTCCTTCATTCAATTGTCGCTCTAGGCTCCAAGGAGGATTGAGTATAAATAAACCACTGCCATACATACCGGCTTCTTCGTCTTTTCCTGACACCCAAAATCTAACATCTAACGTGCTTTTTGCACCCAGTTTTTTAAGTTTATTTACCATTTTTTCACTGGCATTTTGCTTTTCATTACGATTAATCAATGGATACCAGACGACATATACACCTGTGGCAAATCGCTTTAAACTTTGAGTGATATTCTGAACCACTAAGTCGTATTCTTTAAGCTGTTCATAAGGTGGGTCTATCACCACTAAAGCTCTTTTGGTTAGAGGGGGCAGTAAAGCCTTTAATCCTGAAAATCCATCTAGCTGCTCAACTTTAATTGAGCGATCACCACCAAAATTACGATTTAATAGCTTATAGTCTTGCGGATGTAATTCAAACAAACGTGCTCGATCACCTTGCTCTAAACATTGGGCCACAAACCAAGGACTGCCAGGGTAAAGCTTTAGTTCATCCGATTTGTTAAGTGCTTTAATAATATCAAAATAGGATGCAAATACTTTGGGTGTATCCTGGTTCCAAATCGCTTGGATACCTGATTTATATTCTTCTGTTTTAGCCGATTCTGCACTGTCTAAACTATATACGCCTGCGCCACTGTGTGTATCTACATACCAATACGGCTTACCCTTTTCACTCATGTACTCAGCCATCAATACGCAAGCCCAGTGCTTTAATACATCCGCGTGATTGCCCGCATGAAACCCATGACGATAACTTAACATTAAAAAAAACCTGTACTTAAAATAGTATTGTAAAAATAAAAAAGGCTGCACAAGGCAGCCTTTTTTAAAACTTTATTTTATCTTATAAATTTGAAACGCAAATCGCACCAACAATTGTTAATACAATTGTGTATGGAAATGCCATTACAACCATCTTACCGTAAGACAAACGCACAAGCGGTGCTATAGCAGATGTTAATAAGAATAAAAATGCTGCTTGACCATTTGGCGTTGCTACACTTGGCAAGTTAGTACCAGTGTTAACGGCAACAGCCAATAATTCAAAGTGCTCACGACTGATATCGCCAGCATCAAATGCGGCTCTCACTTCATTAATGTAGACCGTAGCCACGAATACATTATCACTGATAACCGATAGTAAGCCATTAGCAAAAAACATTATTAATGGTTGAGACTGTAAACTTTGTGAGAACACCCAATCAATAATTGGTTGAAATAAATGTTGATCATGAATCACCGCAACCACTGCAAAAAATACCACCAACAAAGATGTAAAAGGTAATGCTTCTTCAAATGCATGGCCAATTTGATGCTCTTCCGTAATACCGTTCATGGCGGTTTGAAGTATGATTATGGTTAAACCAATTAGTCCCACTGGAGCTAGATGCAATGCTAGTGCAATAATTAAAAATATTGCCGCCGCTGCTTGAACCCATAATTGTGTAATCTGCTGCTTTGTGCGTTTTTCTGACTCGTGTTCATCATATTTAGCTAATATATCAAATACAGCTTCAGGTAATTTATCGCCGTAGCCAAATATCTTTAGCTTCTCAACCACTACAACCGTCATCAGCCCAGCAAAAAACACTGGAATTGAAACTGGTGCAACTGCCATAAAGAATTCAGCAAAGTCCCAACCTGCTTTTTCAGCAATCAATAGATTTTGAGGCTCACCTACCAACGTTGCGACACCACCCAATGCAGTACCAATAGCACCATGCATTAATAAGCTACGTAAAAAGCCACGAAAGTTTTCTAAATCTGATTTGTTATGGTCATGTACTTTATCATCATCATTATGGTCATGATCGTCATGATGGTATTTCCGACCTGACGCCACCTTGTGATAAACACTATAAAAACCAACTGCAACAGCAATAATTACAGCTGTAACGGTTAATGCATCAAGAAATGCTGATAAAACAGCAGACATAGTACAAAATAAAAGAGAAAGCGCTATTTTAGATCGAACGTTAATCAATAACTTAGTAAAAATGAATAGTAATAGGCTTTGCATAAAGTAAATGCCCGCTACCATAAACATCAATAATAGAATCACTTCGAAGTTCGCTATTATTTCGGTTTTAATCGCTCCAGGGCTGGTCATACCCAGCACTACCGCTTCAATTACGAGTAGACCACCAGGTTGCAATGGGTAACATTTAAGCGCTAGCGCCAATGTAAATATGAATTCAAGGATTAGTGCCCAACCCGCAATGGTATATCCAATATCTGGAATCATGACCAGTAAGGGGTTAATTAACAAAAAGGCGATTATCGACTTTTTGTACCAGGAAGGACTGTTTCCCAGAAAGTTTTGATATAGGCTGTTCATAGGCTGTTTCTTTTGTTTATTAAATCCATTTAGAACCTTAAAGAGCGGTATTAGCCGCCTGTCGTATTCATAAAGCGTAAAATTTGTACATCTTGTGCCAAATCAAATTCATGACGTTCTGGTTTGATCATCATGGCTTCACGTATAACTTGCTTTAGTGGTTCTAGCTCATTTGGGTGTTTTCTCACCACCGCTTTTAAATCCACACTGTGCTCGTTACCTAAGCATAGTAGTAATCTACCTTTTGCGGTAATTCTTACTCTGTTACAACTTGCACAAAAATTATGGCTATGAGGTGATATAAAGCCTATCCGGCTATTATTACCATCTTTAAACTGCCAATATCGACTTGGCCCGCCACTATTGGCGTCAATTGACGTCAACTCATAATGCTCTAGTATTACATCCCGTATAAAGGCGCTTCCAATAAAGGTCTGCTCTCTATCATGATGATCGATCTGTCCTAAAGGCATTTCTTCAATAAAACTGATATCCAGTTCGTTCTCACGAACAAACTCAATTAAATCCATAATTTCGTCGTCATTTTGACCTTTCAAAATCACGGCATTCAACTTAATCCGTTTGAAACCTGCGTCCTTGGCTGCTTGAATACCTTCCAGCACAGTATTTAAATCACCGGTACGAGTCAGTTCTTTAAATCGCTTTGGATTCAAACTGTCTAAGCTGACGTTAATTCGATCAAGACCGGCATCTTTAAGTGAATTAGCTAACAGGGGAAGCTGACTACCATTAGTCGTCATGTTCAGTTCTTTCAAACCGCCAAAACTGGATAGCCTAGAAACTAATTGCACCACTCCTTTCCTAACGAGCGGTTCCCCACCGGTTAAACGGATCTTACTCACGCCTAATTCTACAAAGGCCTGAGCAATTAATTCTATTTCTTCTAGCGTTAAAACTTCAGCACGAGGCGCAAAAACCATGTCTTCAGCCATGCAATAAACACATCTAAAGTCACAGCGATCAGTTACAGATATGCGAACATAGTCTACAACTCGATTAAACTTGTCGATTAACTGCTCTGACATAAGGTTTATCACCTAAAGGATCATTTAAACTCATTGCATTTTAACAAAATTTAATCAGCTTTATTGAGTTCGGTATAGTACCAACAATGAAAACACACGCGCTACCGCCACTGTAATAAAAAACATTTTATTTTTACTTTTCAAAGACTTATCGCACAGTAAGTAGGCAAAAAAATCTAACAGCACTAGAATCGAGCACTTTGTCGTAATTTTTAAAAATGAGCAAACAAAAAAACCAAGCAACCTCTTACTTGGATTTAATTTCACACAGACTAATGCATTTATGCCGTTAAGTTATCGCTGGTATCAAGGCCTGACTCTAATGCCGCCATACTTGCAGGTAAATCAATTTTTGCACCCGCTGCTTTCATGCTCATACCAAGACCATGTAATGTTCTAAATAAATTATGCGCACGACTTTGTTCACCCATCTGGCCAATACGAACAATCGGCAAACCAAATGAACCCGAGATTTCTACCTTATAAAGCGATGACATCGTTGTTAACACTTCTTTCGCTTCAACACCCTTAGGTAAATTAATTCCTACAACACTATTCAAGCGACTATGAGGTTCTACAAATAACGTTAGACCCATGGCTAATACTGCATGTTGCAATGCTGAACTGCACACCTGATGGCGCTGAAAACGTTTATCTAATGTTTCTAAACAAACTTGTCGCAAGGCTTCGTGCAATGCCAATATTCCACTAACTGGAGCAGTATAGTGATAACCTTTTTCTTCCCAGAATTGTTTTGCTAAACGTACATCTAAACACCAATGCGGCATGGGTGCTGTACGTCCTATGATTACAGGCCAAACGTGCTCGCTGAATGCGACCAAGGATACGCCAGGAATCGATGCTAAACCTTTTTGCCCTCCAGTAATCACAACATCTACATTCCAATTGTCCATTTCTAATGGCATGGTACTTAGTGTACATACTGCGTCGACTATAGATAACACACCATACTGACGGGCCATTTTAGTAATGGTGGCCAGTTCACGGTTCCAAACCGTACAGGATGTTTCGCCTTGTACAATCGTCACCACGTCAAAGTCATTATTTTTAAATAATTTCTCAACATCATCTGGATTAGCCGCCTGTCCAACAGGTAGTGAATATTCAGTTACTTCCCCACCATTTCTATTCGCCATTTCGGCCAAACGCGCACTGAAAAAACCATTATTGATACATAATACTTTTCGCCCAGGCCAGATCAAATTTGTAATGGCCATTTCCATTGCAGCACTGCCCGGTCCTGCCACGCCAATCACGTGAGGGCTTTTGGTTTGAAAAACGTATTGAGACATCAAGCGCACACGCTCAATGACCTGATTCATTGTGTCGCCAAGGTGATTAATGACGACTGAGTTTGCCATGGCTACTTTTTGAGAAACAGGTACTGGCCCTGCGCCCATTAATAAAAGCGGCTCATTTGGTAATATACTATCAAGAGGCAAGTCTTCTGGTGGTGCAATGTAGCTATCAGTGGTCACAATTGATCCATAAGGGAGTTGTTCCCTAATTGTTTTTATTTCTTAAAATAATACGTTGTAAAATATAATAGCTTAAAGATTAGAAGCGGGCTCTCAAACCAAAAACCACATCCTCTGCAAACGTCATGGTAACATCACCAGAATGAGCATCTAATTTTCTATAATGACTGTATAGAGCAATGTCCCAGTTAAAGGCATATTCAATACCGGCTTGATATTCTACTTCTAAGTCGGCTTGATCATCCCAGTCGGCACTTAAAAAGAACGGACGAAGATTGAAGCCAAAATTTGCTTGCAAACCTGCAATTACAGGAATAAATAATTGAGTTTTAAAACCAATAGCCGTTCGATCATAATCGGTTTGATCAAGTTTGGTATTAGATAATTCGAAATCAAATTCAGCGCCACCATTTTTATATGGCTCATTTAAATAACCAAAACCGCCAGTGCCTAAGGTTAGAATTTCAACGGTATCTGAGCCCATATTAACGTCGTCGACTTTAACTAAGTCGTCACTTTTAAAATAACCAAGATAAAGCATGTTAGTTACTTTTTCGCCTTCAGCGCTTGAAGGGGTTTCACCCATACCCAATCGAACATTTGTTATGGTATCCCCTTGGGCTGCATCAACAAAAAAGGTATCGTAATCAGCAAGTGCCGCTGAAGAAAACAAGGCACATAACATACCGCCTGCAAGACCACGAAAAAGAAAATGATTCATATTTACCTAACCTAAACGCCTACTAATAGAATTAAAACAACGATACAAACGACCTTGAGCATACCAAATACATGCTGCAACACCAACCTTAATTAGCCTGATACTCAGTAAACATGGGGTATACACATGACTTCAGAGCGGAAAGCTAAGCCAATAATTAATGCTCTTTAAGCTAAATATATATTATCAGATCTACTTCAAATGGTCTGTTCATCACCTCTCAGTAATGGCTTTCAAATATCATATCAATAGGATTCGTATTGGGTTAAATCCATGTTTTCCTTATACCTGCGCTGATATCATAGCCTTCCTGTATTAGCTAAATATGGTGTAGCAACTTAAGGTAACGATAACGGTTAATCATTGCATCGGATCAGAGAGACCCCAGGTATGTAATGATGACATATTGACAATGGCGGGCTGAAAACTGCTGTTATTATGCCTGGTACAACCACTTAAAGATGGTATTAAACCCCCTGCTACTGAATACAAGGGATTTAATTAATCAATGAGTGCCTGCTTAAAGCTAGAAAACAAAGTAGTTGGTATTGCTACCCTTACTTATTGGCAATAATAGTGGCCCTTAGTGGCGCAGGATGGCCTTCTGCAGTCTTGGTTGGATCATTAGGGTCAAGGAAATCCACTAACGAATTAAACGTCATCCAATCCGTGGCTTTTTGCTCTTCTAATGTGGTGTAGTTCTGTTCAACTATACGTACATTTTTAAAGCCTAAACGACGCATCCACTGGCAAAGAGTGGCTGCACTGGGCAAGAACCAAACATTTCGCATCATGGCATAGCGATCATCAGGAACCAGTACTGCACCCTCACCTCCTTCTATAACCAATGTTTCTAACACGACCTCACCACCTGGGCGAAGCACTTGCTGTAATTCTGTTAAATGATCCAAAGGAGATTTCCGGTGATATAACACCCCCATACTGAATACGGTATCAAACGCATTTAGCTTGGCAGGAATGTCTTCTAACTTAAACGGTAAAAGATGCACTGGTACGGTTTCATTAGTGGCCGCTTTTACATATTTTTTAGCCGCTTCAAACTGCCAAAAAAAGAGCTTACTAGGGTCAACACCTACAACTCTTTTAGCGCCAGAACCTAGCATTCGCCACATGTGATAGCCACTACCACAGCCTACATCTAAAATAGTGCGACCATGCATTGGGGCAAGATGGTCAACGATACGATCCCACTTCCAATCACTACGCCATTCTGTATCTAGCCTTGTATCAAAAAACTGAAACGGCCCTTTTCTCCAAGGAAGCAGCCCGCCTAGTCCGGCGCGTAAAGCGTCATTATCCGAACTATTTGATTGCACAGATGAAAAAGAAACCGCGCTACTGTTTAAATCATGAGTTACCGCTTCAATATCCGGCAACTGGTCAAATGACGCTTTCCAACGCACCATATCACCATGAGGATTAGCCACATAGAACTCATGTAGCTGATCATGTAATACATCACCCCACTTGGTAAAATTAAATTCATCATCTTTCATGAATTCAATTAAGTCGCCGTAAAACTCTAAAAACCAATCTTCTGAAAATGGGGTTGTCATATAATTATTTTACTGCAATAAATGATGTGAAATTAAAGCACTGATACCAGGTACATGCCTGTGAAAAACCAACTGATGTCAATCGATCAATATGCGCTTGAGCGGTTTCTGGCACCAATACGTTTTCTAACGCGCTGCGTTTTTGACTGACCTCTAAATCACTGTAACCATTAGCGCGTTTAAAGTCCCAATGTAGCTCTTGCTGAAGGGTCTGCTCAGGTTCATCAAAACAAATCTTTTCAGATAGTATCAAAGCACCACCGGGAGCTAAGGCATCAAATAAGGCTTGAATAAGTGCTTGCCGCTTTTCTAACGGAATAAACTGAAGGGTAAAATTTAAAGTTATAACTGATGCGTTATTGTATTCAAAGTCAGTCACATCACCCTGATGAAGCTCAACTGGAATGGTCGCATCATCAATATCTACATAGCTCTGACAACGCTTAAGCATGGCCGCTGCGTTATCAATCCCTACAACCTTACATCCCTCTACATTCACCCCATGGCGCATTGCCAGTAAAGATGAACCCAGAGAGCAGCCTAGGTCGTACAGATTTGTATTAGGCTGAGCATATTGCTCCGTTATCACCCCTATCATAGGAATAATCATGGTGTAGCCCGGGACAGACCGCTTGATCATATCGGGGAACACACGCGCAACAGCATCATCAAAAGCAAATGCTTCTAACGCTTCGTGGCCTTCAGAATAGATATTATCGCGACTCATACGGGTCTCAATTGAAAATGAGTAATAAGAATGCCCAATTAATTAAAATATATCGTTAAAAATGGGTGCCGCATTTTACTCAATCCAGAGCAAGCTTTCACCTAATAACTTGCTGCAAGCGTACATTCCATTCTGAAAGCCTTGCAAATATAGGTAATTACAGTCAATGAACATAATGCTTAAATTGCTCAAAACATGACTCATTTTGCCCTAGAGTATCTCTCTGCATAGGGTTAATCTTGATCAATACTTTCGAGCGTACACATTTAAATAAAGCTTATGCATGCATTTATAACTGGCGCCACAGGGTTCATAGGTAAGCACGTGATTAAGCAGTTAATTGCTCAAAAGTGGCATGTAACTGCACTATGCCGAGACCTATCAAGCATTCAAAACTACCCGACAAAAGGTATTCATTGGAAACAGGGTAGCCTCCAAGACATAGAAAGCCTTCGTCTTGCCATGCCCCAGTCAGTAGATTCCGTCTTTCATTTAGCGGCAGATAGCAGCACATGGCGTTTGCATCATCGTCGGCAGTATCAAGTCAATGTGAATGGCACAAAAAACATGGCCAAAGTGGCGCTTGAAAAAAAAGCTATTCGATTCATTCACACCAGCTCTCTTGCCGTTTTTGGATTTCACGATCAAATAGTCGATGAGCACAGCGAAATGCGAGGCATCGACAGTCCGATTGCTTATTACCGATCAAAATATCTGGCTGAAGAAATCATTCGCGAATACATCCGTAAAGGCCTAGATGCCGTGATTCTTAACCCTGCTGCAGTGGTTGGCCCTTACGATAAGCAAAATTGGATTCGCTTATTTGAAAGTATTCAGTCAAATCATCTGCCTGGCATCCCTCCTGGCTCAAAGTCTTTTTGTTACGTAGAAGATGTCGCAAAAGCTCATATCCAAGCTTTTGTTCACGGCCAATGCGGTGAAAATTACATATTGTCAGGCCCAAACACCAATTTGTATGAAGTTTGCCACTGGATATATAAGCGCCTAAATAAACTTCCGCCTAATCGCGTTCTTCCAAGCTGGGTATTTAAAATAATCGGACAAACGTTAAGCCTCTTCAGCTATTTCACTCGAAAAGAACCTTCGATGAGCAGTGAGCAAGCATTGATAGTATGCACACATGTAAAAGCCAGTAGTGTAAAGGCTCATCGTGAATTACAGTACCGCTGCACGCATTCTCTTGAGGATATGCTAGAAATCACCTATACATGGTGGAAACAACAGCCCGAAATAAACCAATCTTATAACCTCACCAAGCTCCATCAACCTAACTCCCAACATGGAGACCCAGATATCATCTAGCCTTAGAAACTGTAATAAAAAAGCTAACTTATTACGGCTACTGCCTAATATTAAAACGTAACTCCTAGGCTCTTAAATGCGTAGGCACAGGGAAAACTGGTTGCTTCGGTTTTGGCCCCATTCCTTTAAAGTATTGATCTAATTGATATACATAAGCCAGCACCTGAGCGATGGCAATATACAGACCTTCTGGTATCTCTTTACCAACCGCAGTATAGGTATAAACAGATCGAGCCAATGCCGGCGACTCTATAACCGGCACCTTATGAGCTTTTGCAATCTCTCGAATCTTTAATGCAACTTCATCAATACCCTTGGCCACCAATAGTGGCGCCCCCATAGAATCACTGCTGTATTTTAATGCCACTGCGTAATGGGTTGGGTTTGTGATAATTACATCTGCATCAGGGACATCCTCCATCATTCGTCGCTGACTCATTTCATATTGAATACGACGGATACGCTGTTTAACCTCTGGCTTACCTTCTGTGTCTTTATGCTCATCTTTCACTTCTTGCAAGCTCATACGCATTTTTTTAGTAAAATCATAAATTTGAAATGGCACATCAATAATACTCACTAACAAGGTACATAAAGCCAATATCAAAGCTGACATCATGACCAAGTCTATGGCATGTACAATCGCTTGCTCAGTGGGCTCTTGGTTAATAAATAACACAGTATCTTTAAGCCACATGAATAGTCCTAAAGTGCAAAATACAACAATTAGAACCTTGGCCCAACTTTTAACCAATTCAACCAAACTTTTTAAGCCGAACATTCTTTTAAATCCCGCAAGAGGACTAATACGGCTTAATTTTGGTAGCAAGGACTTACCACTCATCATCCAGCCACCTAGTGCAAGAGGGCCAAAAATGGCGGTAACCACTAAGATAATCATGATAGGAGCAACACTTAATATGGCTTCAACGACAGAAGCCGAAAGATGAATCAGCATTTGCTTTTCATCAAATAAATGAGCACGCTCTAATGAAAAATTGTAGGTGACAATATTTTTAGCACCATTGTAAATAGTGCCTCCAAACGCCCACAGAGACATGGCACCAACTATCAATATCAAGCTGGTGCTGAGTTCTTTTGATCGAGGAATTTGGCCGTCTGCTTTTGCTTTCTCAAGCTTTTTGGCCGTGGGTTCCTCGGTTTTTTCCTGACTACTATCGCCTTCAGCCATAACTATTTATGGTATTCAACCTATCGAGCATGTCATTTAAAAGACCGCATAAAATAAAACAGTTCTGCTAACAACCCTTGAAACTGCACCCCAAATCCTGAAAACGTAATCCAAATAACGATTAAGCCCAACATCATTGTTACCGGAAAACCCACCGCGAATATGTTCAACTGCGGGGCCAACCTTGCCATCACACCAAAGGCAATATTAACCACCAACATAGAAGCCACTGCCGGTAAAGCTAAAACAATAGCCGCTGCAAACATCCACTTAGCCATTTTAGCGATGGCCATTAAGGTTTCACCACTTAGCCCACCACTGCCAATGGGCATTGAAAAAAAACTATCAGCCATTATTTCAATTGCTATTAGATGGCCATTTAAAGAAATGAATAGTAAATTTACAAAAATTAGAAACCACTGAGCCACTACTGCGACATTTACACCATTAGAAGGATCCACCATCATTGCCATACCCAAACCAGTTTGCATGGCCACCATTTGCCCAGAGAGTATAAAAATTTGCATTAAAATTTCTAACGCAAAGCCTAAGGCAATACCAATTAAAAGCTCATTAGCAATAATGATCATTGTTTCTAATCCAACCCCTTCTAGGATTGGCATGGGTGGTAATATGGGAGTAATGACAGCCGTTGTTGCAAGCGCCAATATTAATCGTATTCGAGTGGTCACAAGGCGCGTACCGAACAAGGGCATCACCATAAAAAAACCAGCTATTCGAGTAAACGGCCAAAACCACCGACTCACCCAACTGGATATTTCAGCACCGTCCAGTTGTAAAATAAAACCAATCGCAGGATCCATATCAGCTAATCAAAAACGGGATATTCATATACAAATTTTGTGTATACGTCACCAATTTACCAATAATGAAAGGGCCAAAGAATAAAATGCATAACAAAGTAATTACAAGACGAGGAAGAAAGCTTAATGTCTGTTCGTTGATTTGTGTCGCTGCCTGAAAGGTCGCCACGATCAAACCTACAATCAAGCCTGGCACCAACACAACGGCTACAATTGAAATTACAACAAACAAACCTTCTCTTAAAAAGTCACCTATGTTTTCAGGACCCACAATATGTGCCTCTTTCTGAACTCAAGACCTTAATAAATAATACATCAGAAACCATAGCTGGCTGCCAAAGTTCCTACCACCAACACCCAACCATCAATTAACACAAAAAGCATAACTTTAAATGGCAACGAAATAATGACTGGCGATAACATCATCATACCCATGGCCATCAATACACTGGCAATCACGAGATCAATAATCAAAAAAGGAATGAAAATCATAAAGCCCATTTGAAAAGCTGTTTTTAACTCGCTGGTTACAAATGCAGGTACAATAATATGAAGAGGCGTGTCCATAGGCGATGCAATATTTTTTTCACCACTTAAGCGTACAAAAAGATTTAAATCAGTTTCTCGAACCTGAGCCAACATAAATTCTTTTATCGGAATACTTGCTTGCTCTAATGCTTCAAGTGGCATTATTTCTTCATTGATATATGGCTGAATGGCTTTTTCATTAATCACATCAAAAACCGGCATCATAATAAATATGGTTAAAAATAATGTCAGGCCTAAAACAATTTGATTCGAGGGTGTTTGTTGCAAACCAATGGCTTGCCTTAAAATTGCAAATACAACAATAATCCGAGTAAAACACGTCATCATGATCAACAGTGTTGGGAGCACTGTTAGCATGGTCATGATGGCTAATATTTGAATGGTTACTGTGTAGCGACCACTACCATCGGCTTGCGGTTCAAAAGTAACCGCCGGTATTCCAAATTCGGCTTCAGCCCAAGAAACCGAACTAAATAGTAATAATGATAAGAATGCGATACTCAAACGAAGCATTATTCTTTTGGCTCCAATGTCTCGCTCTGCATTCCTTTACTCTGATTCAGCATTTCTTTTAATCGGATAGCAAAGGGCTTTTCATTAGTAAGCGTGGTGTCAACGATTGGCTCATCGAATGTCGCCAGCGTATTAATTTGATGTGGCGTCATACCCAACAGTAATTGTTTCCCTCCTACTTCAACTAAAATTATTTTTTCTTTTACACCCATAGGTAAAACCGACAAGGTTTTCATAGGGATACCGGCCGATGGAGAGAAGCTTTTATTACGCTTAACTAACCAGGCAGCTGCATAAATTAGTCCAATAACTAAAGCTAAAGCCAATCCAACTTCAATTAATTGATCTGCTGTATTAGGAACTTGTGGAGACACTACTTTTTGAGATGGAGCCACAGAATAAGCATTAAGAACGGGATTCTGAGTATCATTGCCTAGCTTACCTGCCACATGATAATTTTCACTGACAGTATTTGTGCTGTTTATAGCATTATTGGTAAATGGCTTACTCTCTTCTGATTCATCAAGTGAACTAGAAGTAGCCTGTAAAGAAACCCAATACATGGCGGTACTCTTATTATTATTTTAATAAACAGATAAGACTGTTATTTTAATTTTTGGATACGTTCAGCTTGACTAATAACATCTGTTAGTCGAATACCAAATTTATCATTCACCATTACCACTTCGCCGTGAGCGATGAGCGTACCGTTAACAAGTACATCTAAAGGCTCGCCTGCCAATCGGTCTAATTCAATCACCGATCCTTGGTTCAATTGCAATAGATTTCGAATGGGGATCTGTGTATTACCTACCTCCATAGAGATAGAAACAGGTATATCTAAAATCACATCCAGTTCAGGAGTGGTTCCACCTGAATTACCTAACTCAACACCATCAAACGATTCCATGGGCGCAGGCTGAACTGGGTCTTCATCATCCGTTTTCTGATCATCGCCAGACTCTTCCATAGCCGCCGCCCATTCATCATTGGGGTCAGGCTCTTTGTCTGCATCACCAGATTCTTCCATAGCAGCTGCCCATTCATCAGCAACATCACCCTCACCTTCTGCGGGGGCATCACCTTCGGCACTTGCCTCGTCTACACCTGCTGCTACCTCATCTGCAAGAGAATCTGCATCTGGGCCCGAGGTTTCATCTTCTGGAGTTTGATCATCATCACTCATGCTGGCAGTCCATCATTACTTGTCGGGCTAAGTTTTCGCTTAATTGGTTCTTTTATTTTTATTGCGAGATTTTCGTCAGACAACCCAAGTTGTCCACGGAAAATTGGCGTTCCATTCGCTTGCAGAATAAAATCTTCAGGCATCTCAATCGGAATAACGTCTCCAGCTTTAAATGCCGCCACTTCTCGTAAAGAAATTTCGCGTTGAACTATGGTACCGTGCACCGGTACTTTGGCACTTTGAATATCTTCTCGTAAAGAGTGTACCCACCGCTCATCAACATCATCAATATCACTTTGAACACCGGCGTCTAATACTTCTCGAATGGGCTCTATCATGGAATAAGGCATAGCCACGTGCAGATCACCCCCACCCCCATCAAGCTCAATATGAAAAGAACTCACCACAACCACTTCGCTTGGGCTAACAATATTCGCCATAGCTGGATTTACTTCAGATCCATAATATTCAAAATCTAATTCTAAAACCGGGTGCCAAGCTTCCTTCATGTCTTTAAACACTTGGGCTAAAATAAGCTGAACCACCCTTAACTCTGTTGGTGTAAATTCACGACCTTCAATTTTCGCATGTCGCCCATCGCCACCAAAAAAGTTATCAACCAATTTAAATACTAACTTTGCATCTAAAATAAATAGAGATGTGCCTCTAAGCGGCCTTGCCTTAACCATATTCAGCGAGGTTGGTACATACAGCGTGTGTATGTACTCACCAAATTTCATAATCTGAATACCACCACTGGCAACATCAGCACTTCTTCGTAAAAAGTTAAACATGCTGATACGGGTATAACGTGCAAAACGTTCGTTAATCATTTCCAGTGTGGGCATGCGCCCACGCACAATTCGATCTTGACTGGAGAGGTCGTAGGATTTTACCCCTTCACCATCACCAGCATCGTCTTCATCAATGTCTCCATCGTCTACCCCATGTAACAGGGCATCAATTTCATCTTGGCTTAATAAATCTTGCACACAGTTACAGCCTTAGCAGTCTTTTGGGTTTTTATTGCATGACATAATTAGTAAAGAGAATTTGCTCTAAGCCAGTATCAATACCTGTTTCTTGAGTCACTAATCTACGAACCTCTTCTGTCACAAGTTCTCGAACGGCGGCACGTCCTTCCGCAGAACGAAGGTACTGAAATTCTTGCTGGCTCAATAATGAAATAATTGAACTTCGAATCATCGGACTATGCATTTCTAACGCATCAGCAATGGCAGGATTACGCGTCATAGCTTCCATATATACCTGTAAGTAACGTTGACGCGGGCCCACTTGATAATTAACAATAAATTCTGGTTTCAGCTTCACGTAGATTGCTGGTGCATTAACGGGGGCGGCAGGTTCTTCTTCTGCGACCTCTGCTGCCTCAGCACCCTCTTCTGCATCGACCGCTTCATCATCACCACCCATTAAAAATAAAGCAGCACCAACACCAATCCCTACAATTAATAAAACCGCTACGATGATGATAATCAGCTTTTTCTTACTTTTGGGCTCTTCCTCAACCGCGTCGAGTTGCAGTTCTTTTTCGTTAGCCATATGTCACCTTTTTGTATATAAATTATTTCTGCAAGCGCTATGCCACGGAGTTAATAACTTGCTAAGACCAAGCTCGCCATTCTTCCGCAACTCAGGCGGTACCTATATTACGTACCTGATATTCAGTGTAGCTAAGATTCATATGTTTACGGCTTCAACTTCATTTGTTAAAAAATAGACAAAAAAAATCCGCCAGAAATGTGACGGATTATTTAAATAATCGTGCTGGTTATTCGGCGCTAGGCAAAGTAATCCACTAAAGAATCCGACTGAACTTCGGTTACTAACGTTTCTTCACGCATTTCATCATCTACCCAATCTTCAGCTCCCTCACCTTGAGAGCCTTCTGTATTACCTTCGCTTCCTGGTTGTTGCTGATCCGAAACATTAACATCGGTTAATTCGACACCTTGTTGCTCTAACATTTCACGTAATCTAGGCGATTGAGCCTCAAGTGCATCCCTTACTACCTGGTGCCCACTGGTAAATGAAACACTGACTTGGTCTTGTTGAACACGTATTTTTATTTCTAAAGAACCCAACTCAGGCGGATCCAGTTGAATACGCGCCGTCTGTAATTGCTCTGATGACATAATGCCGATTCGCTGTGCAACCTGTTCTGTAAACTTAGGACTGCTTGGTGGCACATCAATCTTGGCCTGACCCGCAAGTACTTTATCAGCCATTTGAGTTGCGGAATCTAACACCTTAGAACTCACGCTTTGAGATAGGTCTTTGGTATTCTGTCCGGTAGTGACTTGAAAAGCATCTAATTCACCTACTGTTTCCATCAAAGTTAAATCTTGTGTGGCATTAGTTGCTTGAGTAGCAGCTTGACTGGTTAATACTTCAGGCATGATCAAAGTAATTGGCTTTTCATGGATATTAATAGGCTCATCCATCATTAAGCTTTCATCCAATGTGACGCCTTGCGACAACGAACTACCTTCTCTTCTTAATATATTATTGGATTCTGAAGAAGTCGACTGAACAAGCTGCCCTATCATTGGCTGCGCTGCTGCCTCTGCCATTACTGGAGCAGCCACCCCTTGTGTAAGCGGTGCATCTAAAATAGATTTTGATTGCAATTCAATTGAACTTAAAACACCCGCCTGGGCTTGTACTTGAGGTTGAGCTGAACGCTGAGATAGAATTTGATCCATAGCTGAGTTACCCACTATTGCCCCACCTTCATTCGCAGTAGCTTGAATAGCAGCCATACTCCAAGGCGCAATTAAACCTTGCTCGCTCACGGTCTGCTCGATTAATGGTGACGGTCCTTGAACTTGAATAGCATCAACATTTATATCTTCGGGTACAGAACTGTTCTCGCTTACCAGATCTGGCATGGCATTACTTGAAGCGGAAACATTTCGCCCTAAATCAGGGGTAACCGATGCCGCTTGCTGTTGTAGAGTATCCCAAAATGAGTGTGCAGCATCGCTATCTGTAGAGCCCTGCATAGGTGTTTCAAGTACGATTCCTGAATCAGAAAAATCATCGCCACTTTCTTTCGAAGCCAGTGTTGATGGGGGATTGGGCGTAGTAATTGATTTTTCTAGCGCAGCACTCGCTTGTGCCGGAGGCAATGCCGTAAATAATGGTAATGCAGACATATCAAACCCATTTAGTAAGATGCAAAAATTGTTTAAGTTTAATTAAACAGGTAATTGCAATGGGCAGGCCAACACGAATAATTAAGGTTAAATAGAAATTAAAGTCCGTTTAGAGCAATTTTAACGGCTTCAAATTCAGCATTTACTTGGACTAATAATTGAGTGATCGTGGATAGATCATTAGAACGGGCAGAATCTTCAATTTGCCTAAAAATATTCGATAGGTCTTCAGCACAGATATTTAAGCTAGATCCCTTCAAGCTATGACCTAAAGAAGCCACCATATCTTCATCTTGATCTAAATTTGCCTTAGACAGTTGCTCCAATTTATCTTGGCTATCTTGAATATACGTTGAAATTAAATCTTCGAACGCATCTTCCATTATTTCTTTCAGCTCTTTAATTTGAGCCATATTTAGTCTGGCCACATCTTACTCCGTCTCGTCTGCATCCCACCGTAAGGTTACTTCAACTGAATTGCCATTTCCAGAATATTTAAGTGTTTCACAAAGAGTTCTTATCAGAGGGATCCCTCTGCCGCTATAACCATCTGATTTAAAGTCAGCATCTTCCTTTTGTTTATAGTCAAAACCAGCCCCGGAATCGATTACCTTAATCATCAATATCCCACCAACGTCAGTGGGCTTGTGGTCAAATACAAAGCATACGAAGCCATCGCCAATGTTCTCCATATTTTCAGAGCGCTGCTGGTAATATTGAGTAAAACCTTCAGTAGACGACTTTAAGTCCGAACTTAGACCCAATACTCCATGTTCAAATGCATTTGAAAATAATTCAGCCATTAACGTATATAATTGACCACTTAGTATTCTCAGTGACGGAACATCGTTCAGAATATTCAACATAACAGGCAATGGGTTAAACGACTTAAGTGTCTCCCCTCTTAGTGTATAGGCCATTTTCCAATCCGTAGGCCCGTGGATAGCACCACTGGACAGATCAATATCCGCCTCACCTACTTCAGATTCTTCAACCATAGTCACTTCGAGCATGGTGGTATCATCGTCTTTTCCGCTTTCACCTGTGAATATATTCACCGTATCAACTATTTCATCAAATAGTAAACTTCGATCCTTATTATCTGAAAAAACTTGCTTAAGACGCTCTTCTCCAAATAAGTCACCAGTATCATTACGAGATTCAATAATCCCATCAGACCACATAAATAACTTATCACCTGTGTTAAACGGTAAAGTTTGTGTGCCTGCATCAAACGCTTGTGATGACAGAACCCCTAAGGGTAAATGAGTCGATTTAATATGCTCTACAGTATTAGAATTATCTCTAAACATATAATAATCCGGCAAACCACCCATCCAAAGTTCAACTGATTTTTTTCTAAAACTTAAATTTGCCATACAAGCACAACAAAAATAACCCACTGGTAGAATTTTCTTAAGCTTACTATTAATCTCTCTAAGGATTTCCTCCATCAGAAAGCCTTTAGCCGTCATACCATAAAAAATTTCGGCCAGCGGCATCGCTCCAATAGCAGCTGGTAATCCATGGCCCGTAAAATCACCAAGCAGAAGATGAATACTGCCAGATGGCTTCCTGGCTGCTAGCAAAACATCTCCATTAAAAACCGAAAATGGTGATAATAGATATTTTAAATTTGGTAGGTCTAAACAGCCGCTGTGGGCAACATTGTCATAAACGGCCCGAGCTACTTGCTGTTCATTTAAAAGGTGTTCCGCGTTTTCTGTGATAACATTTTTTTGCTGTTGAAGAATTTTATGCATTTTAAGCATACGACTAAATGCATTAATTTTAGCAGTGAGAATAATGGGATTATAAGGTTTGCTTAAAAAGTCATCTCCACCACTTTCTAAGCAAGCGGCAAGATCACTTGCATCTTGAAGGGAGGTCAAAAAAATGATCGGTACCATTTTTTCACCAGCCATTGATTTAATTTCAATAGCTGCTTCTTGACCGTTCATATTGGGCATCATGACATCTAATAGAATGATATCTGGATGCTGTGAATTAAATAGACTGACTGCTTCAAGACCATCTGAAGCAGATATAACTGTATGGCCCATTTTTTTTACAATGACAGTCAGAATCATACGATCTGAAATATTGTCATCAGCAATCAGGATTTTGTAGCTAGATTCATCCATAATTGACACCAGCTAATTCATCAGAATATTAATCAATTACAAATAATTGCTCAAAATTCGAAATACTCAAAATTTTACGAACATCTTGATTACAATTCATAATCTTGACATTAGCACTATCGCCGCCAGCATGATCCCTTAAAAGCAGTAGCATACCTAAAGCAGAACTGTCTAAGTAACTGGCGTCTTTCATATTAATAACATAGCTATTAATATTACTATCTGCTTTTTCATATGAATCTCTAAATTCTTGATGAGCACTAAAGTCGAAACGCCCTTCAATATTTACTATTAATTCATTTCCATTTGTAGTCGAACTAACGGACATATCAACCCCTATTGCATTTCCTTGCTATTACACTCTATATAGAGCTTAGTTCAATTTATAAAAGATAGTACAAAACTATCTATTTATATTTGTTTCAAATGCGACACTATATGACCTGCTATATGTTCTAACGATAATATTTTATCCCCCGCACCTAATTCAGCAGCGGCTCCAGGCATTCCCCAGACAACCGAGCTAGCTTGGTCTTGAATAATATTATAAGCACCCGCCTCTTTCATATTCAGCATAGCACTTGCTCCATCAGCCCCCATCCCTGTCAGCATGATCCCTATGGTATTTTTTGCACACTGCCTTGTAATAGAATTAAATAATACTTCAACTGACGGTTTATGCCGATTTACACGATCACCGTCATATACTTTGCAGTAATAATTGCCACCTTTTAAAAGTAATTCCATATGACGATCACCAGGAGATATATATATATTACCCGCCATTACTCTGTCACCATCAGCAGCTTCATGTACATCATGAGGCAATAAAGCATCCAACCGCTTGGCAAACGATGCACTAAATACAGGAGGAATATGTTGTGTAATTAATATAGGAGGACAGTCTGCAGGCATCATTAGTAACAATTCTCGTATCGCTTCTGTACCACCTGTTGATGCACCAATCACAATTAGTCGATTAATGTTAGCCATACCAATTTTTTCAGGTTTTGCTACCACTAATGGTGCTCTATTAGCTTGGCTTTCTAAACGATTTATATTGGCAACAGACGCGGTTTTAACTTTCTCTATAATTTCTTTTGCGTATTCAGCCAGTAATTCAGGCTGATCGGCACTTGGCTTACCGACATACTCAACGGCCCCTAACTCTAAAGCTTCTAAAGTTGCCGGTGCCCCTTTTTGCGTAAGAGTAGAAATCATAACTACCGGCATAGGCCGTAAACTCATTATTTTTTTTAAAAAAGTAATGCCGTCCATTTTTGGCATTTCAATATCAAGTGTTAACACATCTGGCTTCAATTGTTTTATTTTTTCTCGGGCATCATAAGGGTCATCCGCAACCCCCACCACCTGTATTGAAGGATCAACGTTAAATATTTCAGTCAACACCTTCTGAATTAATATAGAGTCATCAACTATTAGCACTTTAATCACTTAAGACTCCATTCTCTAATCAAAAAGTTCAATGTCAGAGCTTTCTTTACGATCTTTAAAGCTATCCATATAACCTTTTTCACGATTAATAATCGTTTCATTTTTCGTTGTGGTTATACGCCTAACTTTTACCGCACCCGTATCTGGAAAGTACAGTATTTTCCGGGAATAAATATCCCCTACATCAGCAGCTTTTACTTCAAGACCTTCTTTACGTAAAAAATCGTATGCGAACAAAATATTACGCTGTCCAATATCCGTCATGCTAGCGAGTACTTGACCACCACCAAATAATTTCACTTCTATATTTTGTTTGGTTGCCCCTAATTTATAAAGCGTATTTAGTAGGTATTCCATTGCCCAATTTCCATATCGTGTAGCTGACGTATTGGCATCACTTCCCCATTGCTCGGTACTGTGTTCTGTTTGGACTGGCAGCATAAAATGATTCATACCTCCAATCCCTAATTTGACATCACGCACACATGCACTGATACATGAACCTAAAACGGTTCCAATCATCTCTCCATGAGCTGTCACATAAAACTCACCAGGTAAAATTTTAGAAGACCAAACCTGGTGTTTATTATCAAAATACCGATTTACGTGTTCAAAACCTTTTTCTGCTTCAGGCTGAAGCAACTCATGCTTTAACATGTCACTTCACCTTTTTATAAATAGTACGGCCGATAGATTCAAAACGATCACTCACTCCGTGAAGAGTTTCACTGTGACCTATAAATAAATACCCACCCATTACTAGAGCATCTGCCAAACGATCAAATAATTCTCGTTGAGTTTCTTTGTTAAAATAAATAACCACATTACGGCAAAAAATCACATCAAACTGCGACTTCATAGGCCAGGGACCCAATAGATTTAAACGATTAAATTTAATTAACGCTTTAAGGTCTGGCTTAACCATACCCATACCGGATTTTTCATTTCTAACAAAGCTGGATAAATAATCTTTAGGGAGCTGCTCAATATCATTTAATGAGTACTCTCCTGCTCGCCCTTTAGCCAATACTTCGCTATCTAAATCCGTCGCTAGAATTTTAATATCAAAGTTTTTAAGCGTCATATTCTTATTAAGTGTAATAGCCATGCTATATGGCTCAGGTCCTGTGGAGCAGGCAGAAGACCAAAGCCTAATTGGCTTTCCTATCTTATTTTTCTTCCATTCTGGAATGACGGTTTTAGCTAAAAATTCGAAATGGTGGGATTCACGAAAAAATGACGTTAAATTCGTTGTAATCGAATTTACAAATTCGTTGGTTTCTATATCTTTATGAGATTCTAAGTACTGACAGTACTGATTAAAATCCAAAAAGTTTAGCTTACGTATTCGTCTCGCTATACGGCTATAGACCAATTCTTTTTTGTGATCACCTAATACGATTCCACTGATGTCATAAGCGACCCCAGATAGGTACGTAAAGTTGTCATCCGTCATTGGAAATTCTTTACTTGTAAAATCCATTTTACCTACCCTAAATCAGAATTCTTGCCAATCGTCATCGCTGTCAGTAATAACCGGGCGTCTAGCAACCGTATTGGAGGCTGACATTGACCCAGTTTGAAGTTGAGCTGACGGTATAATTGCTACAGGTGCTGGTCGAACACGATCAGTAGTTTGGAAGAAATCCATAAGATTCATCATACTTGTGGCTTGTTCTGTCATGGTTTCACTGGCTGCTGATGCTTCCTCTACCAGTGCCGCATTCTGTTGTGTCATTTCATCCATCTGGCTAATGGCTTTGTTTACTTGCTCAATACCTGATGCTTGCTCTTCAGAGGCGGAACTGATTTCTTTAATCATAGTACTTACTTTAACCACCGCTTCGACTATTTCAGAAAGGGTTTTACCCGATTCATTTACTAACGCAGTCCCGTTGTCTACTTTTTCAACACTGTCTCGAATCAAGTCTTTGATTTCTTTAGCTGCACCAGCACTTCGTTGCGCCAAGTTTCGAACCTCACCTGCAACCACTGCAAAGCCCTTACCCTGTTCGCCTGCTCGGGCTGCTTCTACTGCTGCATTCAAAGCAAGTAAATTAGTTTGGAATGCAATTTCATCAATCACACCAATAATGTCGGCAATTTTCTTACTAGAAGTATTGATCTCTTCCATGGCACCTACTGCACGACCAACTACTTCACCGCCTTTTTCTGCGCGGTTTTGTGCTGCGCTAGCAAGCTGATTAGCATGCACCGCATTTTCACTGGTTTGCTTAACCGAACTTGTCATTTCTTCCATGCTAGCAGCCGTTTCTTCTAAACTGGACGCTTGCTCTTCTGTACGTTGACTTAAATCTGTATTACCTTGAGCAATTTCTGTAGAACCTGTTTGTACAGTTTGTGCTGCTTCACGAATACTGCCGATCACTTCTGTTAATTTTATTCCCGTAATATTCGCGTCCTCTTTAAGCTGGCCAAATACACCTTCATAATCAGAATCGATACGCTCATCTAAGTTACCTTGCGCCATGGCTGCCAATACCCGAGCATTATCATTAATAACATTCTCTGAAATACTCATTAAACTATTTAAGCCCATGGCTAATTCTTTAAAGAACCCTGTTTTACCAGAAATTTCAGCACGACGTGTAAGGTCACCCTTACCTGCGGCTTCAATTATATTGTCAACTTCTTCTTCAACTAAAACTTCTTGTGTTCTGTCATTCCACTCAACAACCGTGCCAATTCTTTCACCGTCTTCATTACTTATTGGGTTGGCAATTAAAGAGAATTTACGTCCTCCCACATCAATCTGTGTACTGTAAGTATTTGACAATGCAGCAAGCATTTTACGTTGATGCGATGGGTTTTTATGGAACCCATCAATATTGCTCCCTACCACGTCTTGAGTTTTGAAATTTGGAAGCTGTTTACGAATATCAGACTCTGCAACATTTAACATATTTAGGACAGCATCATTGGCGTACACAACGTTTAAATCATTGTCAGCAACCATAGTATTTGCAGTACAAGCATCTAAAGCTCTGCGTACTCTCATATTTTCGTCACCAATGCGCTTATCTGTTTCTTCTTGGGCAAGGCGCTCAGTAATATCATTCCACTCAACAACTGTGCCTAAACGTGTTTCTTCATCCCAAACTGGAGTAGCCACCAAATCAAATACACGGCCACCAACATTTATATTTGTTTGATAAGTACTTTTTAATTTTTCTAACATACCTCGCTGATGTGAAGGATCTTTGTGAAAGCCATCAACATTAAAACCAAGAATAGTATCCATACTGAAGTTTGGTAAATCTTTCTTTAGATCATCCTGAGCGTTTATAAGCATCTCTTTGACAGATGCATTTAAATAAACAATATTTAAATCTGCGTCTGCCATCATGACGTTGGCCTGACAAACATCTAACGCTTTACGAGTTCTGGCATTTTCTGTTGAAATTTTTGATTCTTTCTTATTACGCTCAAGATCTAGAGTTATATCATTCCATTCAACAACGGTACCTAGTCGATCACTTCCCGACCAAACAGGGGTAGCTACAAGTATAAAAGTACGTCCACCTACTAATATCTGTGTTTCATATACCTCTTTCAAATTTTTAAGCATATTGCGCTGATGGCTAGGATTTTTATGAAAGCCATCAACATTAAATCCAACCAGTGAATCTACATCAAAATCAGGTAAGTCTTTACGTATATCGTCTTGTGCATCTGCCATCATTTCTGTAACAGAATTATTTAAATAAACAATATTTAGATCTGGATCAGCCATCATCACATTGGCTTTACATACATCTAATGCCTGCTTTATTCTTTGTGTATCCTTGGCAATCAGTGCTGATTCTATTACTAGCTTATTTTTATCCGTTTTCATTTCTAATAAGGTAAGTATCAATACACCTATTTCATCTTTTCTATTTGATTTAAAGTCAACATCTTCACCTTTCCCGTATCTAGCAACCGTATTGGATAACTCGGTAATAGGCTTAACAATGATCGTCAATGAACCTAAATAAAATAATACACAGAATAAAGCAATAAAAATTACAACTAGTATAAAGAATATGATTTCTGTTTTTATCATAGAAGACTCAGATTCAAGTTCTAATATTTTAGTTTGCTCCAATAAAATATTACTAATATCAGATAATAATTTAGTAGGCTCTCTATCAATCCCTCTAACTGAATCATCAGCCTTTATACTGTCATAACCTGAATTATTATATAAATTGAAACCTTTTCTATATTCTCTTCCCAATATTTTTAAACTTTTACTAAAATCAGAAATAACCGATGTTAATAAATTGGAATCATCCATAGATTTTAATGTTTTAATGGTTAATTGATTCGTCTTTTCTTGTTCCAGGAATTGATTCCAATACTTAATACGGTCTTTTTCTGATTTACCTCGAACTAAAACATTTTTCCACTCTTGTACCTGTGTTTTAAAACCAGAATTCAACTCTGAGGATTTTTGACTCATGGAAAAAGCATCATGGATTTTATCTCGATAATATAAAGATTCCGAGACAATATAATTTCCAGAGGCAAGAAATATTCCGCCAAGTACTGTCATACCGAGCACAATACTGACTAATATTTGTCTATTTAGCTTTTGCTTTACCCATTCCATTATACTGCCCTTCTCAATAATTAATCCGTCGATAGCATCTTCTAGATTAAAATTCTTGCCAATCGTCATCACTATCTGTAATAACAGGGCGACTAGCAACCGAATTAGAGCCTGAAATTGACCTCGCTTGAGCTTGAGATTTAACTGTCTGCGTAACCGCTACAGGTACTGCTCGACCACGATCTTCCGTCTGAAAGAAACCCATAAGATTCATCATACTTGTGGCTTGTTCAGTCATAGTTTCGCTGGCAGCTGACGCCTCTTCTACTAGCGCTGCATTCTGCTGTGTCATTTCGTCCATCTGACTAATAGCTTTATTAACTTGTTCAATTCCTGATGCTTGTTCTTCCGACGCTGAGCTGATTTCTTTAATCATCGTGCTCACTTTCGCAACGGCTTCAACAATTTCAGAAAGCGTCTTACCTGATTCATTCACAAGTTCTGTGCCGTTATCCACCTTCTCAACACTGTCACGAATCAAGTCTTTAATCTCTTTTGCTGCGCCTGCACTGCGTTGGGCTAAATTACGGACTTCTCCTGCAACAACAGCAAAACCTTTCCCTTGCTCACCTGCTCTAGCGGCTTCAACCGCCGCATTTAAAGCCAGTAAGTTAGTTTGGAATGCTATTTCATCAATCACACCAATGATGTCTGCAATTTTTTTACTGGATGAGTTAATTTCTTCCATTGCACCCACTGCGCGCCCAACTACTTCACCACCTTTTTCTGCCCTGTCTTGCGCTGCACTGGCCAATTGATTAGCATGCACAGCGTTTTCACTGGTTTGTTTTACTGAGCTGGTCATTTCTTCCATGCTGGCAGCGGTTTCTTCTAAACTAGACGCCTGCTCTTCTGTGCGCTGGCTTAAATCTGTATTACCTTGAGCAATTTCTGTTGACCCCGTTTGCACGGTTTGTGCTGCTTCACGAATACTGCCGATTACTTCAGTTAGTTTTATACCCGTAGTATTCGCGTCGTCTTTTAACTGGCCGAATACACCTTCATAATCCGAATCGATACGCTCATCTAAATTACCTTGAGCCATTCCAGCTAAAACACGAGCAGTATCGTTAATGGCATTTTCAGAAATGCTCATCAAACTGTTCAGCCCCATGGCAAGCTCTTTGAAGAAACCCGTTTTACCTGAGACCTCTGCACGCTGAGTCAGATCTCCCTTGCCGGCCGCTTCAATGATGGTATCGACTTCTTCTTCTACAGCCACCTCTTGAGTACGATCATTCCACTCAACTACTGTGCCGAGTCGATCACCTTCATCATTACTTATTGGATTCGCAATTAATGTAAACTTACGACCACCTACATCGATTTGTGTACGATATGTATCATTTAATGCTGCAAGCATTTTTCTCTGGTGAGAAGGATTTTTATGGAAAATATCAATATTGCTTCCGATCAAATTATTGGTTCTAAAATTAGGAAGTTGTTTTTGTATATCTGATTCTGCTGTATTTAACATACCTAAAACAGCATCATTTGCATAAATGACATTAAGGTCGTTATCGGCAACCATTGTATTTGCAGTACACGCATCTAATGCGCGACGAACTCGAGTATTTTCATCGGAAATACGCTTATCTTCCGTTTCTTTTGCCAGTTTCTCAGTTATGTCATTCCATTCAACTACCGTCCCTATACGAACTCTACTGTCATCAAAAACTGGGTTCACAATCAAAACGAAAATACGATCACCCAGATTTAATTGAGCCTTATGTACACTTGTTAATTCATTTAACATGCTTCTTTGATGGCTAGGATTTTTATGGAAAACATCAATGTTTTGACCCAACACTTTATCAGCATTAAAACTAGGAATACTCTTTATGATCTCAGACTCAGCCACTTCAAACATATCCTGCACACCCTTATTGGTGTACACCAAATTATAGTCTTCGTCCGCAACCATTAAGCACGACTCAGCGCAAGAATCTAATGCCCGTTTGATACGATTGTTTGATATATTTTCGTTGGTTTGCGTTGTAATATCCGTAGCAAATTTCACCACTTTATAAGGCTTGCCATTTAAATCCAGAATTGGGTTATAAGAAGCTTGTATCCAAATCTCTTTTCCATTTTTACCCAGTCTTTTATATTCTTTGGCTTCGTATTCGCCTCGGTTTAACTGCTCCCAAAATGCTGTATATTCTTGACTGTTTTTATATTCAGGCTCAACAAATATACTATGGTGATGCCCTTTAATTTCATCCAAAGTATAACCCACGGCATTTAAGAAATTATCATTAGCCGTAATAATGGTGCCATCCATATTGAACTCAATACAGGCTTGTGAAATATTAATGGCATCTACTTTTCCTTTATTATTTGCTGATTCTAATTTTATATCAGTTACATCAGTGGCGAATTTTACCACTTTATATGGCGTACCCTGCTCATTAACAATTGGGTTATAGGAAGCTTGTATCCAAATTTCTCTCCCACCTTTTGCTAAACGTTTATATTCACCAGCTTCAAACTTCCCCTTATTTAGTTCAGACCAAAAATCACGGTATTCCTGGCTTTCTTTAAAGTTAGAATCAACAAAAATTCCGTGATGCCGGCCTTTTATCTCATCCAAAGAATACCCAACAGCCGACAAGAAATTATCATTCGCAGTGATAATTGTACCGTCCATATTAAATTCGATAATCGCTTGCACTTTATCAATGGCTATAAGCTTACCCTGATCACTTTTATAATCATCTGCACCAGTATGATCAGAACCTGCCCCCATCAAAGTGGAAGCATTGTGGCCAATTAACCAACTGACAACACCTCCAATCACACAAAGTAATATGATTACTAATACGCTATTACTTGCAACACCTGTAGGCAGTGTTGCATAAGCATATAGCAACCCTATAACAGGCAATAGCCAGGGTAATAAAACTTTATTTTTAAAACTGATATTATTGAAAAAATCCATTTTCATTTCCTATTAATCAAAAATCACAAACTGTTCAAGCTTTAGTAAGATCACCATACTTTTATTTACAGTAACCAATCCCTTTATAAACCGTGCATTTTTATTTTCACCGATACCAGTTTGCTTAATATCGTTTATAGGAACGTCATAGACATCACTGATCGCATCAACAATCACACCCATGATCCTCGATCCTTTATCAAATTCAATTTTCAATACAATAACAACGGTTTCAGGGCCATACTCTGGTTTTGATAAATCAAAACGTCCACGTAAATCCATGATAGGAACGATGGTGCCTCGCAGGTTGATCACACCCTTAATATAGCTAGAACTATTTGGAACTGGAGTAGCGGATTCCCAACCACGAATCTCTTGAACAGCTAAGATATCGACACCGTATTCTTCGCCTTCCATGAAAAACGTCAGATATTGTTCAGTTGTTAACTGATCAGCATCTATTGTTTCATCCATATCTAAGTCTTCAACTGTATTCATATCACTTCCACTATGCCGCTTTGTGAGCACTCTCTATTTGCTTAACTGATGTACCAGACATTTTTGGTAAACCACTTACATCAACAATAAGCGCTACGGTACCGTCACCCAATATGGTGGCCCCTGAAATCCCTTCCACTTTTTTGAAATTTTCTTCCAAACTTTTTATAACAACTTGTTGCTGGCCGAGTAATTCATCCACTACTACACCCATTTTTTCACCCTCTGTTTCAACCACTACTATGATTTTTTCGTCGACGGCTGTTTCTTCAATATTGACGGAGAATAGTTCGTTTAATTTAACAACTGGTACATACTCATCTCGAAGTTGTAATACATCACTATGTCCACCGACCTTATTAATAGCGGTATCATCCATTTGAATCGATTCAACAATACTCACAAGAGGGAAAATAAATATTTCTTCTCCCACTCTAACTAACTGTCCATCTAAAATTGCCAGTGTTAGTGGTAAACGAATAACGAATCGTGAACCCATTCCAGTTTCAGAACTCACTTCAATAGAGCCATTAAGCGAAGCTATATTACGCTTTACCACATCCATGCCAACGCCTCGTCCTGATAGATCACTCACGGCATCCGCGGTTGAAAAACCAGGCTGGAAAATTAAATCAAATATTTTTTCATCTGATAATATGGTCGATTCATCGATCAAACCATTTTCAATGGCTTTTTGATGAATGCGCTCTTTATTTAATCCTGCTCCATCGTCTTTGATTTCAATGACAATATTGCCACTTTGATGAAATGCATTCAGTTCAACCGTACCTGTTTCAGACTTACCAGCAGAAGCTCTTACATCTGGCATTTCAATACCATGATCAATGGAGTTACGAATTAAGTGAACCATGGGGTCACCTATCTTTTCCATTACGGTTTTATCTAATTCGGTATTTTCACCTGACAATACAAGGTCTATTTTTTTATTTAGAGTACGACTAACATCTCGCACTAATCGAGGAAATCGGCTGAATACAAAGCTGATTGGCATCATGCGAATTTTCATCACACTCTCTTGAAGCTCTCTAGTATTATGCTCTAACTGAGCCAAGCCTTCTTGTAGTCGCTGTACACGGCTAATATCAAAATTTTGTCCCAACTGTCCTAGCATAGACTGAGTAATAACAAGCTCACCCACCATGTTGATTAGGCTATCTACTTTATCAATGCTAACTCGAATAGAAGAACTTTCAGGAGGAGAAGATTTTGTTTTTACTTTTACCGGATCTTTAGCCGTTTCTTTTTGTTCTACGATGGATGCAATTTCTTTTTGTTCAACAGGTTCTACTACTGTTTCTACTTGAGGTGTAGAACTATCTATGGACTTGGCTTCGATGCTATTCACGGCAGAGTCTGCATCACCACTTAACTCAGTGATAATAACTTCAGCATCATCAATCACCCATTCAAATATTTCATCTATTTCATGTCGATCAATGGCCTTGGTAATTTTTATATCCCAAGACAAGTAACAATGCTCAGGGTTCATGCCTGTTAAAGATGGCATGCGATCAAAACTACACACAACTTCCATTTGATTGTCACAAATTTCAGCTAATTGACGAAACATGCGAGTAGGTTCATTACCTGTTTGTAGCAGTGTGACTTCTGGTACAAAATGAACATGGTAACCTTTACCACCAGTATCGTTATTATCTTCTACTGCATCACCACCCGAATTATCACCACCATCAGAAGCTGATTCAGCGGGTTCAGAATCACTATTCAAAATTGATTCGAACTGCGATTTTAAATCTTTAGCTTGGCTTAGGTCTGGATCATCACCCGCTTGTAACTCTTCAAGTAACGAACGCATACAATCAACACTAATAAGTAATAAGTCCATGATTGACTGATTCATGGCTCGATGGCCACTTCGTACTTCGTCTAATAAAGTCTCAACAACGTGTGTAAATTCTGCAACTTGATTAAAACCAAATGTACCGGATCCACCTTTAATCGAGTGAGCGGCACGAAATATTGTATTTATGACCTCATCATCAGGTGCCTCAATATCCATTTCGAGCAAACCTTGCTCCATGGCATCCAGGCCTTCGTAGCTTTCTTCATAAAAAACTTGATGAAACTGGCTGAGATCAATACTCATATGCTTTAACCCAATACTTTTTTAATGGTGGTTAAAAGTTGGTCTGGATTAAATGGCTTAACAATCCAACCTGTTGCTCCAGCACTTTTACCTTCCATTTTTTTATCGCCAGTGGATTCTGTTGTTAACATTAGAATCGGAGTGAACTTATAGGTAGCGAGTTGCCGTAAGTTTTTGCACAAGGTAATGCCATCCATATTTGGCATATTAACGTCACTGAGGACTAAATCGACAGACTGCCCTTGTGCAAGCTTCAATGCTTCAACACCATCACTGGCCTCAATTACATCATGTCCAGCACCTTTTAAGGTGAAACACACCATTTGTCTCATAGATGCTGAATCATCTACTGCAAGTATTTTTGCCATTTATAAGTCTCCCTGAGCTAATGACTACTGATCGCAAGGTGATGGTCTACCCCTAACATTTTTGCAGTTTTTAATAACTGCTCAGATGGTTCTTTCCATAAAATATGGCGACCATCGTTTGTGAGAGATTGATGAAAATTTAAAAGTAATTGTAGGGCTGAGGTATCGATTTGCTCGACTTTTGATCCGTCTATTTCAACGTCACAACCTGTTTGAACGAGTGATTCCATCTGGGCATGCAGCTCCTCTGCTCGGATAATGGTGCACTTCTCACCTAGGTCCAGTTGTTCCGTGTCCATGTGATTTATGCCTAATAGTGTATTTAATTCTAAGATTAGACGCTTATAAACAGCTTGCTAGTCAATTCAATAATTAAATTTTTTAATAATAGTGAGTTATAAATTAAGAGGGGTTAGTAACTTAATCACATAATAAGCACCTAAAATTGGGTACAGTGATTTTTTCTATAGACTGATACATTGATAAAATAAAAACTTAAGAGTCAGTTCAATTCAAAAATAATGTCTAAAAGTGATTAACTTTCATTATTTTTCAATCGATGTAACTGCGATCCAATTTCATCCAGCATCTTTTGCATTTGAGTGTTCTCAATCTTTAGAGCTTGATTATTTAATCGATCTTGCAGTTTCTCATAGCTTTTTAAGCGCTGATTAAGATCTCGGTATATGCCTTTAGCACGCTCCAACTGCACATTAAGCTGTGCTAACTGATCCGACTGTTTTTCCATTGCATCATTGATTTGCAGCATGAAGGATTCAAACTGCTGAATTTGTAAGCCCTTAACGCCTACCGAGCCTTTTTCCTTAAAGTTGTTTTGATATTCAGATTGATACTGAATAAGTGTGGTTTTCTTCTCTTCTTCTGAATCTATTTTTTGTTGTAATTGCCCCATGTAGGTCATGGCCTCACGCACCGCATTCTTTGCAATCTGTATCAGTGGTTGGATGCGGCCTGCTCGTTGACGAGACATTGTATTACCTTATGATTCACCGGATTACTTACCTATAACGCTGATTATGACCAATCTATGTGAGGTATTTAACTTCGCAGCATAATTCATCTTCTGGTTTTAAAAATTCACTGCTGCGCTTTGTTTTGCCTTTGTGCACCCATTGCCTCATTAATAATAAGATTTAAACCTTTTAGGCTGTCTTCTAAAGAATGGGATTCGTCTAAGCCTTGCGCTAAGAAAGATTTCATTATAGGTTGCAACCGAACCGCTAGATCTAGTTCAGGGTTACTGCCTGCACTATATGCACCTACGCTGATCAAATCTTTATTTTCTTGATACAACGAATATAAATACTTAAACGTTTGCGCGGATTTTAGTGTTTCAGGCGTCACTATTTGCGGCATGGCTCGACTGATGGATGCTTCGATGTCAATTGCAGGGTACTGTCCTTCTTCAGCCAATCGTCGACTTAATACTACGTGTCCATCTAAAATAGCTCGCGCCGAATCAGCAATAGGATCTTGCAAGTCATCCCCTTCTGTTAGCACCGTATAAAATGCGGTAATTGATCCGCCACCCGGAGGGCCATTACCTGTGCGTTCAACTAATTTTGGGATTTTTGCAAACACTGATGGTGGGTACCCCTTGGTTGCCGGTGGTTCACCTACCGCCAAAGCAATTTCTCGCTGGGCCTGACCATAACGAGTAAGGCTGTCCATGAGTAATAAAACGTTTTTACCCTTATCACGAAAATACTCTGCTATCGCTGTACTTAACGAAGCAGCTCGCATACGCATAACAGGGCTGTCATCTGCTGGAGAGGCAACCACAACTGCACGCTTTAATCCTTCTTCACCTAGAATGTCTTGTATAAATTCTTGAACCTCTCGCCCCCTTTCACCAACCAATCCTACGATACATACGTCAGCATCTGTAAATCGAGTCATCATGCCTAACAACACACTCTTACCCACACCGGATCCGGCAAACAAACCCATTCGTTGACCTCGGCCAACCGTTAATAATGCATTAATTGCCCGAATACCCACATTCATGGTTTCTCGAATTGGTGCGCGGTGCATGGGGTTTATAATATGACCTTCTAAATTGAGTGTTTCGTTACTCACAATTTCACCCAAGTCATCTAGCGGTTCACCTGCGCCATTTAATACACGGCCTAGCAAGCAATCACCCACAGGTATTTGATCACCATCTAAAACAGGTGTGACTTTTGCGCCTGGAGACAAACCTTGCGTAGGTTCGATCGGCATTAAAAAGAAACGCTCACGGTCAAAGCCGACCACCTCGGCTTCGATACTGTCATCTCCCTGCTCTACACGACAGCGGTCACCCACTTTTACTTTACAGCCAACCGCTTCCATTGTTAAACCCACCATGCGCGTTAACTTACCGCTAACAATAGGCGTACACGAAAAATGACCTTCTTTATTTATCCAGCGTAAAACATCTTGATTACTCATCTTCGGTTCCTAGCGTTTCATCATCGCTTTTGGAATTGGCAATGTCGCGTTTGATTTCTTGATTGGTATCACTAAGTGTATCTTGTTCCGGTTTATCGATAGCAGTTTTATCTAATTCAGTATCATGTAAAGCATGTTCTTGTGGCTGATGATTATTGGCTTCATCACTGGCCAATGTATCTAATACTTCATTGGTACTTTCTACCGGTTTGTTAATACCTTCTGATTCTATATCAACCTTTTCTTCTATTTCAGGTTCAATGGGGGCGATTATTTCTTCTCCAAAATTTTCAATTTCTTCTTCTGGAATTTCTACTGCAGACTCTATTTCTACTGCAGACCCTGTTTCTACTGCAGACTCTGCTTCTACTGCAGGATCAGTTTCTACTTCAGGATCCGTTTCTACAGCAGGCTCTACTTCTACAGCAGACTCTGCTTCTACTGCAGTCTCTGTTTCTACTGCAGGCTCTGTTTCTACTGCAGGCTCTACTTCTACTGCAGGCTCAATATCTACTGCAGGATCCGTTTCTACAGCAGGCTCTACTTCTACTGCAGGCTCAGTTTCTACTTCAGGATCCGTTTCTACTGCAGGCTCAGTTTCTACTGCAGACTCTGCTTCTACTGCAGGCTCTGCTTCTACTGCAGACTCTGCTTCTACTGCGGACTCTGTTTCTACTGCAGACT
>JAWUVN010000106.1:0-14491 GCA_034112345.1 Bermanella sp.
GGCAGCTTAAAGCATGCCTTTTTTAGCGCAAATAACCCTAAGCAGATTGGCGGTCTTTGACTTTACGTTTTCTACTTGATGTGTACATCAATCATTTTTCGGTATAACTAAAAAAAATATAAATAAATCATAAAGTTATCACTGATGCTTCCGATATAAGAATGAATCTCGCAGTTAAATTAAGAAGGATTTATGAGAGGAATGTATCGCATTATGAGTAATCTATTTATCCCGCCCCCCCTACGCTCTAGTTATGGTCTGAACGAAAGGGTTCGTTCCGTGCCGATCATTAACTTAAGTGATCTCTGATTTAAACAAATCAATATTTGATTAGATTTTTCATTGTTTGAATTTTTCTTTATGGCTTAGCTCACCGCTAACTTGTGAATTGATTATTTGGATTCTTTTGCTGATTTTCTAGCGAATCCAAGTGACTCCTGCACTTTTAATTTGTGAAATTGAAATTGAAATTGAAATTGAAATTGAAATTGAAATTGAAATTGAAATTGAAATTAAAGGTTAAGCAAGATGGGCTCAGCAGACGTTGTACCAGAAGTAAAAGTAGATTTGGAGTTGTATCTATGTGTGGTGTCTTGGGGATTGTAGCGGGCGTGGGGCGTATTCTATCGGTGAATGAACGCACCATCGTAAGAATGCGAGATTTAATGAAGCATCGCGGGCCTGATGGTGAAGGCTTGTGGATGAATCATCATGTGGCGTTTGCGCACAGACGTCTGTCTATTCTTGATTTGAAATACGGCCAGCAGCCCTATCATTTGGGGGCACCGAATTCGTCGGATCATCAAGTTTTAAGCTTTAACGGTGAAATTTATAATCATCGTGCTTTACGAGTTGAAATGGAGGCTTTGGGCATTAGGTTTGAGACCCAGTGCGATACCGAGACGTTGGCAAAAGCTTGGGCGTGTTGGGGCGTCGATACCCTGTCTAAGTTGCGCGGGATGTTTGCATTTGCGGTTTATGAAGCGAAGCATCAGCGGGTGACTATGGTGCGTGACCCCATGGGAATAAAGCCGCTGTATTATGCCATTGTTCAAACTCAACAAGGATGTGAAGTGGTGTTTGCTTCGGAGCCTTTGTCGGTGTTGGCGCATCCATCTATTTCTGTTCAACCAGATTGGGTTACGGTTAGCTCTTATTTGACCACCGTTCGAACGACCTTGGGGCATCGCTCCATGTATCAGGATGTGAATGTACTTCAGCCGGGTGAATTGGTTGAGATTGATTTGTCCGGGGATGCTCCGAAACTGACGAATCGCTTTTGGTATCAAGGAAAAACCGAATCGATGATATTGACGCTGGAAGAGGCCATTGAAGAAACTCGTACTGTTGTTACGGAGTCTATTGATAGTCATTTACTCAGCGATGTGAACAATTCGACCTTATTATCGGGGGGGTTAGACAGCACTATTATTACCGCAAGAGCCTCGGATCATATCCCTAACCTAAAAACATGGTGTACCGGGATGACCTCGGCCTCAGATCGTTCGCAGGTTAACCTCGCCGGTGATGTGGAACATGCCATGATGGCAGCGCAAACGCTGGGTACAGATCATCATATGGTGCCGATTGACCACCATCAGTTTAATCATATTTGGCCGTGGATGATCAAGGAAACAGGCTTACCATTGAGTACACCCAATCAGGTGTCGATTTACCAAGCGGCGAAAAGTTTAAGCTCTCATGCCAAGGTAGCGCTCAGTGGCGAGGGCGCGGACGAAATCTTTGCTGGCTACGATGCGCAGTTGATGCCGTTTGCCAATTACTTGCGCAGTGCGCAACGAGGTTTGCACCGGGGGCAGACGCCATTAGACTTTTATTTGCAAATGACGTCGTGGGTGCCTGTGCAGCTGAAAGCCGATATTCTCAATCCTTATGTGATGGGGCAGGCCAATCAGGATTATCTGTTGATTGAGGAATTGCAGCAGATATTTGGCTCACAGAAGCCGGAGCATTACGGGCTTGCTCACATGATGATGGCCCAGCGGCAGTTTAATCTCACAGGTCTGCTGGAACGTTTAGATAGCAGTACCATGCTGGCGGGTGTGGAAGGCCGAACGCCATTTGCCGATATCCGGGTTAGTGAATTTGCTGATCAAATGCCTATGGGTTATCACTTCTCCATGAATCAAGCACTTGATAGTGTGACTTCTAAACAGCTATTGCGCCGGGCATTTGCAGATCGGGTGCCTGGGCACGTGTTAAATCGACCGAAGGCCAGTTTTCCGCTGCCTTTCCAGTCTTGGATGGCCACGCAAGGTCAGGGAATGCTGAAGTCGGCCTTGACCAAAGAGGTCTTTCATCATGACGCGATGATTCGAGTTGCTGAGCAGTCTACCAATCAATGGGCGACTGCTTGGCCAATGTTGAATATCAGTATGTGGCTGGAAAGCGTTTGGGGGTCTCAGGCCGTTCGGCGAGCTGCTTAATCAGCTTCTGGTCTTTCAGATGAATGAGTATACGGATGAAAGTTCAGTTAAATGATGTGTACGGTTTGTAGGAAATTTTGGGTTTAATTGGTTGTCTGTATAAAGTTTTTAAACCGATTAAAAAAACCGAAGTTTATTAATTTAAGCTTCGGTTTTTTTGAGTGTGGTTTATGCTTTTTATGGTTAGGTTTTTTACATTAATCTATGTGCGCAATATAAACCGAATTTGAAGATTTCTCGCCTGTGTATGGATTAGGGAAATACACCATATGAGTTTCCACTCTTTCAAATACGCTTTCTAGTATTGAAACAAATTGTTCATCGGGTTTTTCATCTGACCACAAACCAAACACACCGCCTTTATGGATTTTAGCTTTCATGGCATTCAGGCTTTCGGTGCTATAAAAGCGGCTGTTCTCAGGGTTTAACCAATAGCTGGGTGTGTGGTCTATATCTAACAATACGGCGTGAACCTTGTCAGGGCCATTTTCAGGGTCGGCAGCTGTGCCATCGAAGTTTGTATTAGCAGCAGTGGCAAATTCGAAGAAGTCACCAAGAGCATAACGACAACGATCATCGTTTGTTAGCTCATGACCTAAAGGCACAAGGCCTTTTTGGTGCCATTCAATTACGGGTGCCATGACATCCACAACACATAGGCTTTTAACGTTATCAAACGCCAGTGCTGCTTGGGCGGTGTAGCCAAGGCCAAGGCCACCTACAACCACATCTAATTCTTGTGTACCGAACTTCTCTAGGCCTAATTTAGAAAGCTGAACTTCGGCTTCTACAAATAGGCTAGACATTAAAAACTCGTCATTCATTTTTACTTCATAAAGAACGATGTTGTTGAGTCTTGGTTCAGAGCGCTTACGTAAGCTGATCGCACCGCGTGGTGTTTCTTGGTAGTCGATCTCTTCAAAAACAAATGTCATTGGGTGCCTTAACTGTGTATTAGCTGTCTATAGGTGTTGAGTGACGATTAGGTCGTTAACTGCTTGTGCGAATTCTGCACCAGAGTCTTCTTGTAAAAAGTGACCTCCAATGAGTGTTTTATGGGGCATATTTTTACAGCCTGGAACTCGCTCTAGGAACATTTTGTCTAATCCTCTCATGATCGGGTCACCATTGCTAAATAATGTTAAAAAAGGCTTGTCCCATTTCTCTAGAATCTTCCATGCTGCTTTATTGGCTTCGTTAGCGGGGTCAGTAGGCGTGGTAGGGACTAATCGAGGAAAGGCTCGGGCACCTGCTTTGTATTTTGCCGATGGGAAAGGGGCGTCATAAGCTCTACGCTCTTGCTTGCTAAAGCCCTTGAAAGTTGCAATCTCTACAATTCGAGCGATTGGAAACCATGGGCTATACATGGCAAATTTTTGCCAAATTTTAAACGCTTTTGGAATGTGTTTCTCTTCACCAGTGGGCAGCATGCCATTTCCTAGGACGATGGCATTGAATTTATCATCATTTTCGGCGGCTAAACGCAAGCCAATTAACGAGCCCCAGTCTTGGCAAACTAATGTGATATTTTTTAGATCCAACTGATCGATAAAGCTTTGCATCCAGTCCATGTGTTTTTTGTAAGAGTAATCAGTCATCTCGGTTAATTTGTCAGATTTACCAAAACCGATTAGATCAGGAGCAATAACACGGTGACCAGCGGCTACGCATACTGGAATCATATGGCGATATAGATAAGACCAGCTAGGCTCGCCATGCATCATTAAAATGATTTTCCCATCTTTTGGGCCTTCATCTACGTAATGCATACGGATGCCGTCAACGTCTATGTAGTTTGGCGAGAACGGGTAGTTTGTAAGTTTATCAAATCGGCTTTCAGGGGTTCGAATGGTTTTCATATTATTATTATTTTCACTATCCGTTGTTATGTATGTGGGTTGTAATTTTATAAATACAGTAAATATTATTGATTACTGTAAAAGTTATGTTGTTTTTTCAAGCTTGCTTGATACAGCGCTTGGTCTGAATCACTCCAGGGATTAAATCCATTTCTACAAAAATCAATAGACCCTCGATAGAAGAGGGGAGCGCTTTTGATTAAAAATTTTAAGTAAGGCATCCAGTTTCTGGGTTTGTATATGATTCTATCTTTATGTAGTAAGTACATTTGAATGCTATAAATACTGACCATACTTAACGGGACCCATAGTGCTAGAGATAAGAATAGTCGTATGCGACTGCGGTACAGTGCTTTGTAGGCATCATGGCAAATGGCTTGGTGTTCCAGTTCTTCCAAACAATGCCAGAGCATAAAGTCGATGGCTTGGTTATCTTGTTCACCAATCCACTCTTGTTGATTGCTGAGTATTTCTCGGCTGACAGCAGATGTGAAATGTTCAAATGTAGCAGGCATACACATTTCAAATGCATTTGAAGAGACCGCTCTAATTAGATTCATTGTGTTGGATTGAATCTTTCCTATCAATTTTAAGCCATTATAAGATTGCCCTATGAGAATATTCGATTGCCGGTGCATGGCTGCATGGCGACCTTCTTGTTTGATCGTGTCGAGGGTTTGTTGTTTTAATTTTCCATCTTGAATTTTAGGAAGATTAGAGCGAAGTATCTCACTGACTGTTCGCTCTGAAAATGGAATGAATATAGATAGGGCATTCATAAAGTGGGATGTAATTGCATTAGACATCCACACTTTAGGTACGTTTTTAAAGTCGAAATTCGGATTACGAGGTGTAATATGAATGTCTATTGGCGTGCTACAAGTAGGCACCGATCTAGTATTCATTTTATTTGTCTATTTTAAATTTGCTTTCATAACACGAACCATGTTTTCACCCATTATTTTTTTTATTTCGTCTTGTGTGAACCCTTGAATCAGCATCTCATGAGTCAGAGCGGCAAGTTCAGAGGTATCAAATTGCGATTCAATCGTGCCGTCATAGTCGCTTCCAAGAGACACGTGGTTTACTCCCAGTAAATCAACGCCTGCTTTAATTGCTTTTACGATGCCTTTTGGCGTGTTGTCGCACACAACATCTGCCCAGTATCCAATGCCGACTACGCCACCCATATTACTGATGTCTTGCATTAACTTTCCTGGGATATTGCGTTTACTATTACAGTTTTCATGGATGCCTGTATGGCTTAATACAATTGGTCTGTCGGCTAGCGCTAAAACATCTTTCACTGTTTGATGAGATGAGTGAGCCACATCTATGATCATATTCTTAGCGGTTGCTTCTTTTACTACTTGCTTGCCAAATTCAGTTAGGCCTAGATTACTTTCACCATGCAGCGAACCACCTAGTTCATTATCAAAGAAATGTTGCAGGCCAATCAGTCGATAACCTTCGTCGTACAATTTGTGTAAGTTTTCAATGTTACCTTCAAGAGGGTGTGCGCCTTCCATTCCCATTAATAGCCCAGTTAAAGGCGCGTCTGTTTGTCGGCTGTTTATAACATCCTGAATATCTTGCTTTGTTTTAATGTGGCGAACTTTGTCAGGTGCTCGCGCTTGCAGAGACTGCAATCTCTCTACTTGGTACAGCGCACGTTCAAAAATGCTCCCCCATGTACGCGTAGGCCAAGTTTGGGCAATCATAAGGGTGGTTAATTTGTCGTGAGCTTCGGTTGAGTTGCTTTCGTAGTTCATGCCGGATGGTGTTTTAGTCACGGCGGTCAGTACCTGAAAGGCCACATTAGCTTGCTGTAATCGAGGTAAATCTACATGGCCATAATCATGGGCTTCTAAAAAATCGCGATTCCATAATAAAGAATCGGAATGCCAGTCTCCTATTATAAGGCTGTTATGAAGTTTTTGGGCTTCAGTGCTAACCGGCCACGGCTTGTGTTCCGTTACAGGGTTCATTGTTTTATCTATGGTTGCGGGTATTAGCCAAAGAACCACTGGGCATAAAACAACTGTAATGAGTAAGGCAAGTAATAGTATTTTTTTCATAGTTGGACTGTTTTTTTTATTAGGTGTATCTGCAGTGTAAGGTAATTGTGGGGCTGGGTTCCATGACTATTTTTTAGTGGCTTTGCATAGGCTTGGTTAAATGGACTGTTGGCTTTTTTATGTGGGGTGCAAAGGCGCTATTCATCTGGGTAATCATGGGCTTATACTGGCATTAACTTGAATGCCTAATGTAAGTGGCAGTAATACGGAGAGTTTAATTAACATGGGCCATTTAAATGTACAACTGCTGTTAACCGGCGATGAGCTTATGACAGGGGATATATTAGACACTAACTCTATGGCGGTGGCCGATGCATTGATGCCTCTTGGGTTGGTATTATCACGTAAAGTTGTTGTCGGCGATGCCCTGTCTCAGCTGGCGGCTGAAATAGAAGCGATGACACAGCAAGCGGATGTGTTAATTGTGAATGGGGGGTTAGGACCAACTATTGATGACTTAACCGCTCAAGCACTGGCTAATGTTATTGGACAGCCTTTACAGGAGCACCCACAAGCGATGGCGGAATTACAAGCCTGGTGTGATCGCCGTAATTACCCTTTAAATGGCCCCAATAAAAAGCAGGCTCTATTGCCGAAGGGCGTTGATATTGTGAGTAACCATACAGGCAGTGCAGCTGGTTTTAAGGTTACACATAATGATTGCATGGTTATTTGTACTCCTGGTGTGCCATCAGAACTATCTGTGATGCTGGAAAAAGGCATCGTGCCCTTGCTAAGCAATTTGGTTATTGATGATCATACTCAGATTGAAAAATATCAGGTGTTTGGTATGGGGGAGTCATCGGTACAACGTATTTTTGAAGAGGTTTATCCTAATTGGCCTCCGGAAATTGAATTAGGGTTTAGGGCGGCGTTTCCTATGTTAGAAGTCAAGCTTACGGCTCATTCAGCAAGTGGTATTCGGCTTTTACCAGAGTGGCAGTTAAAAATAGAAACTCAATTGGCGGAGCATATTATTGCTCGTGGAAAAATTTTGTTGCCAGAGAAATTGGTTGCATTACTGAGTGCTCAGAATAAAACCTTAGCGCTGGCAGAATCTTGCACAGGTGGATTAATAGCATCAAAGATAACATCGGTGGCAGGCTCTTCTCGGGTATTTGAGGCAGGAATCGTGAGTTATTCAAACGAGATTAAACATAAGGTATTGGGTGTTTCACAAAAAACTTTAACGGAATTTGGTGCTGTCAGTGAGGCTGTGGTGCTAGAAATGGCACAAGGCGTATTGGATATATCAGGTTCGGACTATGCTGTTGCAGTATCAGGTGTTGCAGGACCCGGTGGCGGCACAGTCGATAAACCAGTGGGAACGTGCTGGGTTGCCTGGGGTGAAAGTGGGGAATTAAAAACAAAATGCCTTTTCTTTCCTGCAGAAAGAGAACTATTTCAGCAGTACATTGCCACAGCTTCGCTGGATTTAATTCGTCGAGATTTATTAGGGATTACAGATACGCCCTTTTATTTTTCTAAGTGAAAGTAGCGATATATTAAAAGTTGTAACGTCAAACCTAGTCGCGAACAGTAATAAATTCAAAGGGATAGAATATGAAAATTGAATCCAATAGATATATACAGTCATTAATTAAGTCAGTTGCTTTTTGTTTGGGGGTTTCACTGTTAATGGGTTGTGATGATGCACCAGCCTCAAATAAACATACGGCACTATTAAAAACTAAAGCGACAGTGAAAGCAGAGTTGATTGCATCGGAATATCAAATAGAGGTTGTGTTTAAAGCAGAAGCGAAAACTCAAGAACTGGCCACTAAGGTATTGGCTGAGCGTTTGGTGAAATTTGAGGCCTGGGTTGCCAAGCAGGCTCTTGTCATGACAGGAGGCACTGCAAAACTATCGGCTGTTTATCAATATAGCAGTAACGAAAAGCGTAAGTTGACGGGCTATGAAGCATTGCAGCGTTTTAATATGGTAAAACTTAACTTTGATCAATACCAAATTGTTATGGGTAATGGAGCTAAGTATCAGCCGTTTAGTATTCAATTGATGGCGGTTGTGGCATCAGAGCAAGATAAGTCTAAAGCTAAAAAAGATCTGATAAAAAAAGCGTTTACACAAGCGAAAGAAAAAGCAGTTGCGATGTCTAAGGCTGCAGCCTTATGTGAAGTGACCGTGTCAGAAATGAGTGAGAACTTGCAAGATCATAGCTCTCCAAGAATGATGAAGATGAGCATGGAATCTGATCGTCAGCATCATTCTGAGTCAAAGCAAACTATCACGTTGAATTTAAATGTTAACTGGATCGCTCAGCCCTGCTGAGTATATCTTAAGGCCTTAAATAACTTTTGATACTTTAGTTCTAATTTCTCTGGGCTTTTAGGCGCTTGCTATTCGGGCTCTAGTATTCAATGGCCGTTTGTCGTAATGTGCCACTCTAATTTTCTTAACTATAAAAATAAAAACAGAGATTGTGATAATGAATGATCGTCTTGCCGTCTGGCTTATCGAAAGTCGGAATAAAATTGCGCTAGCTTCGTTGCTGGTGATTCTTGCTTTAGCTGCGGGTTTATCTCAGTTGCAATTTAATGGCAGCTACAAAATTTTCTTCGATGATAATAATGAGCAGTTACTTGCCCATCTTAATAATGAAGATACCTTTATTAAAAGTAATAATATTGTTTTTGTATTTGAAGCACTAAACGGCAATATTTATACCCCTGAGAATCTAGCCAGTATCGAAGAAACTACTAATGAATCTTGGCAGTTGCCGTATTCTAGCCGTGTGGATTCAATGACGAATTACCAGCACACAGAAGTCATTGATGATGATTTAAACGTGGCTGACTTGGTTGAAGATGCGTTATCTCTGACGGCAGAACAAATTGAACGTGTGAAGCGTATTGCCTCTAATGAAGTGGCTTTGGTTAACCGGTTAGTATCTGATCGTCACCATGCATCAAGTGTGAATGTGGTTTTAAATATGCCAGATGACACCATGCATGCTCAAGGTGAGGCAACGGTTGAATTGGTGGCTGCAGCACGAGAACTGCGCTCGGTGATTGAGGCGAGCAATCCTAATATTAAAATTCACCTTCAAGGCTTGAGTATTGTTAACACGGCCTTTAATGAATCGGCTGAATACGACGCTCAGTACTTATTTCCTGTTTTGTTTTTATTAATTGTATTCATGTTATTAATTTTATTGCGCTCAGCTTGGTCGGCATTGGTGACTACAATTGTGATTATTGTTGGGGTAGTCATTAGTGAAGGCTTCGTAGGATGGATTGGCTATGACTTAAATCAAGTGAATATTATGGCGCCTATCATTATTCTAACGTTAGCGGTATGTGATTGTGTTCATATACTGGCCAGCTACTTGCACCATCTGTCTTTGGGTCAAGATCGCAAAGAAGCCATGACCGAAGCCATGAAGATTAACTTGTCTCCAGTATTTCTAACCAGTTTTACAACTGCTATTGGTTTTTTAGCTATGAATACATCAGAAGTACCGCCGTTTCGAGAGCTAGGCAATTTTGCTGCATTTGGTGTTATGGCTGCTTTCTTTTTAAGTGTGACCTTGCTGCCGGCGTTGGCAGTGTGGCTGCCAATGAAAGCCAAGCCAATGGATGAAGGTAAGACCTTATGGTCTAGCCGCATTGCAGATTTCACAATTAGCAAGCGTGCAATTTTATTGCCTTTGGTGTTGTTGGTGGCGACAGCAATTGCTTCTATGGCCATGTTGAATGAGCTAAACGATAATACGGTGGAGTACTTTGATGAGAGTACTGAGTTTAGGCAGGCTTCAGAATTCATGGAAGCTAACTTAACTGGATTTGATGTTTTAAATTTTGTATTAGACAGTGTTGAAGCAGGTGGTGTTAACGAGCCTGAATTCTTGATCAAAGTCGAATCGTTCGTGGAATGGTTTAAGTCGCAGCCTGAAATTGTAAGTGGCTTGTCTTATACCGACACCATTAAACGTTTGAATCAAAACATGCACGGTGATGACCCTAAGTATTATGCGATTCCAGAGACTCGTGAGCTGGCATCTCAGTATCAGTTGCTATACGAATTATCATTGCCTTATGGCTTGGATTTAAATAATCAAATTGATACCGAAAAACGCTCAATGTTTACAGCATTTGGTGTACAAGGCACGCAGGCGAAAGGGTTGATCGAGCTGAATGACCGAGCCCAAATTTGGTTTGCAGAAAACGCTCCTGAGCTAGCAGTGCCAGCGTCGGGTATCTCTACCATGTTTGCCCATGTGGGTAAGACCAACATTGACTCTATGTTATCTGGATCGGCTATTGCGGTTATCTTGATTACTATGACACTTATTTTTGCTTTGAGCTCGGTTAAGTTTGGGCTGTTGAGCTTATTACCCAATGTGTTTCCAGCCATGATTGCGTTTGGTGTTTGGGGTGCAATGGTTGGACAGGTGGATCTAGGGGTCGCGGTTGTATTCAGCTTAACGCTAGGCATTGTGGTAGATGATACCGTGCACTTTTTCAGCAAGTACATGAGAGCTCGTGAGCAGCTGGATAAAACCTCAGAAGATGCCGTTCGGTATGCTTTTCATACGGTCGCCAAACCTCTTGTAATAACAACTGTAGTATTGGTAGTGGGTTTTTCTGTGTTGATGATGTCTAACTTCACTGTGAACGCTAAGATGGGCACGATGATTAGTGCGACCATCAGTATTGCTTTGATTTTTGACTTTTTATTGTTGCCTGCTCTGTTGATGAAATTTGATAAAAAAAAGTCATTAGTAGTGCAGGCAGTTAAGGAGCCAGAAGCAGGGTTGCCAAATCAGGTTTAACTAACATAGGTTAAGTTCTGATCACTTTTAAAAATGCCGCTTACTTAGCGGCATTTTTTCGTCTTAAATATCTTAAGGTGTCGGGCATATGAGGCCTTTACTTGGCATTGACCTATTTTGACCTGTTTCGACCTAAATCCAATTGGCGGTGCATTGCATTGATGAATCATTTAAAGCAATGTTTGCGATTGATATTTTCAAGCTTGTTATGATCGAGATAGAAACATGAATAAATTTATTATCACCCTTATGGGGATCACCGCCTTCAGTGGTTTGTTATCTGGATGCTCAGATACATTATCAGGCCAAATTGATCATGCAGAGAAGCTATCTTCTAAAGTGATAGAGCTAGGTCAGTTTCATATTCATTATCAGAATGAAGACATAAACGCACCTGCACTTACGGTTATGCACACAAGTAATTCAGATAAAATTTTATGGGCCACAGTACCCGGTAAAAGTTTTGTAATGGGTGGTAAAGGGGTTGAAAGTATTCATGAAATAAAAGGGTCATTTTTTATTGATGATGAGATGCAAGATAGATGTGAAAAACAAACCATTAATCATTTAAATGTGGTTAATAAAGTTTTGAAAATTGCAGGTCAGCTAGAATGTGACTCGGGAAAGCAGCTGGCTTATGAATTTAACTTACAGGCACATTCGGACAATCAGTTATCGTTTTCGGCCAGTTTTAAAGATGCGTCTTATAATCGTATCTATCTTAATTACCATTCTGAAAAAGACGAAGGCTTTTATGGCTTTGGTGAACAGTTTACGTATTTTGATCAAAAAGGCCGTCGCTTACCCATCTTTATAATGGAGCAAGGGGTTGGGCGAGGTTCTCAACCATTCACTTTTTTAGTGGATATTAATGCCAGTTCGGGGGGCAAATGGCATACATCTTATGCTGGTGTGCCGCACTATATGACCAGCAAAATGCGTTCTTTATTTTTAGAAACTTCTGAGTATTCCGTGTTTGATATGACGCAAGATAATGAAGTGCAAGTTTCTTTGTTTTCCAGTGACATAAAAGGGCGAATCATTAATGGGGACACACCTTTAAAACTCATTGAAGAATACACAGAGTATTCGGGCCGTATGCGAGAATTACCAGATTGGATACATGAAGGTGCTATTTTAGGCATGCAGGGCGGAACAGAAAAGGTAAAAGCCGTGTATCAACAAATGAAAGACGCGGGCGGTCCGGTGGCGGGTTTATGGTTGCAAGATTGGGTTGGGCAACGCAAAACATCGTTTGGTAAGCAATTGTGGTGGAACTGGGAGCTGGACAGTGATCGCTATGAAAATTGGAGTGGCATGCTGCAAAACTTAAAAAAAGATGATGTACATGTATTAACTTACATTAATCCATTTTTTGCTCAGGTAGATGATAAGCCCAATGCCAAGCGCAATCAGTTTAATGAGCTATTAGAAAAAGGATTCCTGGTTCAGACTCAAGATGGGCAACCTTACCTAATTGAAAATACCAGCTTTTCGGCAGGCTTGATTGACTTGTCTAACCCTGCTGCACGCACTTGGGTGAAGCAAGTTATTAAAGATGAATTAATAGCCAGTGGTGCATCGGGGTGGATGGCTGACTTTGGGGAAGCTCTGCCATACGATGGTAAGTTACACGTAGGCACACCCGTGAAAGCGCATAACCGTTATGCCGAAGAATGGCAGAAAGTGAATAGGGAGGCAATTGAAGAGGCCGGCCGAGGTGATGATATTGTATTTTTCAGTCGCTCGGGTTACACAAAAAGCCCAGGTTTAACCACACTGTTTTGGTTAGGTGACCAGTTGGTCACATGGGATAAATACGATGGCATTAAAACCGCTGTGACAGGGTTACTATCAAGTGGTTTATCTGGGTACTCGCTTAACCACAGCGATATTGGTGGTTACACTACCATACCTTCACCTGCGCCTTGGTTGATCAGTCATCGCTTTCGTTCAAAAGAACTGATGCAGCGTTGGACAGAACTAAATGCGTTCACCACAGTGTTTAGAACCCATGAAGGCAATCGGCCAGAGCCGAATCACCAATTTAATAGTGACGATGAAACCCTTCAGCACTTTGCTCGTTTTGCCAAAATCTATAAAGAATGGGCTGGGTATCGTAAGCAACTGGTGAAAGACGCGGCACAAAAAGGCTATCCCGTAGTACGACACCCTTGGGTGCATTATCCAAATGATGCGGTTGTTAAGTCGCTAGAATACCAGTTCATGGTGGGGTCTGAATTTATGGTGGCTCCTGTGTTGGATCCAGATACCAATACGGTTGATGTGTATTTACCTAAAGGCAGTTGGACCCATTTATTGACAGGTGAAGTTTATGATCATAAGCAAGGCGTGACCATCCCTGTGAGTGCGCCTATCGGCACACCTGCTGTGTTTTATCTCACTGGATCTGTTGAAGGTCAGCAACTTAGACAAAATCTGTTGGATGCTGAGATTATTTAAGTAAGTTTAGGCATTCCATCGCGCACCTTATATGTCCTTAATTTCTTCGAGTGAGACTCTTCTCGCCATCAAGGCTTGAATCGTCTCATTTAGCCTGAAGAATCCTACTTTATTGACAAGGGCCGCCCAGCATTGACACCTGGGGTCAATATATCCATCTGGATGCACTCTTATAGTGTATGAATCGCATTGCAGGCTTTTTAGCCTGATGCAGTTTGGTGCGATTAAAATCCATAATGGAGAAAAACCATGAGAATAATAAAAATAAAGCCCTTATCTTTGCTGTTCACAGCATTGGGGTTGGCCCTGCTCACAAGCAGTTATGCATACGCCGACACTGCAACGGATGTCGATCGTGTTAGGTGGAAGCAAAGCTGGCTGAATTGGAGTGATCATGGAGATTACCCCGAATGGAAAAATGAAGGCGTAGGGACAGAGTATCGAAAAAACACCTTTATTTCGAAATACAGTGAGCCTGGTAAAAGTGATACCAAAACCATGATTATGCTAATTGCAGGGCAGCAAGGTTCGTCAGGCAGTTCAGGTGGCTCAAATTGCTTAACGGGACAAAATTCAAGTTGGGATTCAGATTGGGGGAAAGGGGATAAAAGCAAAGCCACTAACCTGAAGGATTTGTCTTTATCGGATCGCCTGTTAGATTCGGGCCACATAAAAACATACAACACGTTTTTTTCGGTGGTACTGAACTCAAATTTTAACTGGGAGAATACCGCGAACGCCAAAGATAAAGCCGAAGAAGCGTTTACAGATTGGTTATTGAAGCACGGTAATAGCGGTGATGTAGAGCGCATTATCTTACTGGGTTCTAGCCGAGGAGGCGCGTTAGCCACT
>JAWUVN010000107.1:0-29873 GCA_034112345.1 Bermanella sp.
ATTGGCGGTTAGCGGTTGATCGTCTGATTTAACAATCATATCGCCGCGGCTAATATCGATTTCATCTTCAAGCGTTTATGTAACCGCTTGGCCAGCAAAGGCTTCTTGTTGATTGCCTTCAGCGGTAACGACGGCTTTCACAGAGCTTTCTTTACCAGATGGAAGCGCAGTAATTTTATCGCCTGGGCGAATAATGCCTGATGCCACCGTGCCACAGAAACCACGGAAATCGAGGTTTGGGCGGTTAACGTATTGTACGGGGAAGCGGAAGTTATCTAGATTGCGGTTTGCATTGATCTCAACCGTTTCTAGAATTTCCATTAGCGTTTTTCCTTTATACCAAGGCGCGCGCTCACTTCTGTTTACCACGTTGTCGCCATCTAAAGCAGACAATGGAACAAATTGAATGTTGGCTAATTCTAGCTCTTCTGCAAACGATAGGTAGTCAGCTTTAATTTGCTCAAACTTACCTTCATCAAAACCCATTAGGTCCATTTTGTTTACAGCAACCACAACATTTTTAATGCCTAACAAAGAAGCAATAAAGCTATGACGTTTCGTTTGTGTTTGTACGCCGTAACGAGCATCAACTAATATGATGGCAAGGTCACAAGTGGATGCACCGGTGGCCATGTTACGTGTGTATTGCTCGTGCCCAGGTGTATCGGCAATGATGAACTTACGTTTTTCAGTAGAGAAGTAACGGTAAGCAACATCAATGGTGATGCCTTGTTCACGTTCAGCGGCAAGACCGTCTACTAATAACGCAAGGTCGATTTTTTCACCGGTTGTGCCGTGTTTAACACTGTCACTTTCGATGGCGGCTAATTGATCTTCAAAAATCATTTTTGAGTCAAATAACAAACGACCGATTAAAGTTGATTTGCCATCGTCTACATTACCGCAGGTTAAAAAACGCAGTAGCTCTTTATTTTCGTGCTGCTTTAAGTAAGCAAGGATGTCTTCGCTGATTAGGTCTGATTGATGTGACATTAGAAGTAGCCCTCCTGCTTTTTCTTCTCCATCGAACCAGATGAATCGTGGTCAATGGCACGTCCTTGGCGTTCAGACGTGGTAGTTAATAACATTTCTTGAATTATATCTGGCAAGGTCGCAGCTTCTGATTCAACCGCACCTGTTAGTGGGTAGCAACCTAGCGTACGGAAACGCACCATTTTCTCTTCAGGCACTTCGCCTTCTTCTAAAGGCATACGCTCATCATCAACCATGATTAGCATACCGTCACGCTCTACAACAGGGCGCTTAGCTGACAGGTATAAACCTGGAATATCAATGTTTTCTAAATAGATGTACTGCCAAATATCTAGCTCAGTCCAGTTAGAGATTGGGAAAACACGAATGCTTTCGCCTTGATTTACTTTGCCGTTATAAATGTTCCAAAGCTCAGGGCGCTGGCTCTTAGGGTCCCAGCGGTGATTTTTGTCACGGAAAGAATAAACGCGTTCTTTTGCACGAGATTTTTCTTCGTCACGACGGGCGCCACCAAAAGCCGCATCAAACTTGTACTTATTAAGTGCTTGCTTAAGGCCTTGAGTTTTCATGATGTCGGTATGCTGGCTTGAGCCGTGAGTAAAAGGCCCAACATTGTCAGCAACGCCATCTGGGTTGGTATGAACCAGTAATTCCATGCCTGACGTTTTTGCCATTTGGTCACGAAATTGAATCATCTCTTTAAATTTCCACGTAGTGTCTACGTGCAATAAAGGAAAAGGAGGTACACCAGGTGCAAAGGCTTTACGAGCCAAGTGCAGCATAACGGCGCTGTCTTTACCCACGGAATACATCATGACAGGATTATCAAATTCTGCCGCGACTTCGCGAATAATATGAATGCTTTCAGCTTCAAGCTGTTTTAAATGCGTAAGATTGTAGTCCGACATGTCATGCTCTCTGTGATCAAGCGATGTGCTGCTTAAAAAAACGACAGGGGGTAATTAAGGCGGCTACTATACCAGTGTCAACGGGGTATAAAAAGGGTCTGGCTTATATCAAAAAACCATAGACTTATAGCAAGATTTTTAATTTAGGGTATTAAAACTAGAGTAAGGGGGTGGGGTAGGAGTTAGGCCTTTGTTTACAATCTATACAAACCAAGACCTGTATTGAGAAGTCATATATGGGTTGAGCTTACAACTACGGCGTTTGATCTGATTCAGCGACTTTTTCTGTTTCGGCGTAGTCTTTAGGGGCTTGATCAGGCTTATCGTAAGATAAGGCGTCATCTGATGCTTGTTCTAGGGCATTCTTAAGATCAGCCAAAGGCTTTTCTGTAAATTGAGATGCGCCGCCAGCTAAGTGCTCATATAGAGCCTTGTAGCTATTAGTCAGGTTTTGCGTTAAATCGGCAGTATGATGGAAATGCTGCTGAAGAGAATCGCGCATTTGCAGTTGTTCGCCCTTTAGTGAATCCAACTCTTTTTCCAGTAGTGCCACATGCGTGCCTCTACTCAGGATATATCGTTGTACAAGAATGCCAATGCCAATTCCTACGGCTAAAATTAACAGGCTAGAAACTATTTGAGCACTCATAGACAATCCTTATGAGACTCTCTATATAGAAGAGAGTATGTTGCGAATAAATGAACTGAGGTACTTTCAGTTTAGCCAGTTCGCTGATCGAATCATAGGATAAAAGACTCATATTTATGGAAAAAATAATGGTACAGGGAAAAGCAGGTAGCCTTCAGGGTGCGCTGCACATGGCAAAGTTATCAACAGATGATTTTTTAATAATATGCCACCCACATCCTTTATTTGGCGGCACCATGGACAATAAAGTGGTGACCACAGCCGCTAAAACCTACTTAGATGCTGGTATTAATGTGATTCGGTTCAATTACCGTGGGGTAGGTGAAAGTACTGGGCAGTACGGAAACATGGTTGGAGAAGTCGAGGATGCACAGGCCATTTTTGATTGGGTTAAAGGCAAATACCCTCTGGGTCGGTTATTTTTAGCGGGTTTTAGCTTCGGCTGTTTCATTGCGGCGAAGTTGGCAAGGGATCTATCCAAAAGTGGGGTCACGATTCCGCACCTATTAATGATAGCGCCTTCGGTAGAGCATTCACCATTTGAGGAGGCAGTCCCCTTAGCGGCTGAATGTACAGTGATTATGGGTGAGCAAGACGAAGTGGTGCCGTTTGAATTGGTCAGAAGTTGGGTAAGCGCACAAGAACCGAGTATTGAATTTATTGTGCAACCTGAAGCGAGTCACTTTTTTCATCGTCAATTAATCGTAATGCGAACCCATATTAAAGAAGTGGTATCACGTTACCTATCAGATAAAAGAGGCGTTGTTAAATAGGCGCTATAACCCGTGTGAATTTGCCTTTACGCCTTTAAATATGTACAGTGCGGCGAAATTTCAAATCCAACTATACTTTGGATTCCTCTATAATTCTGAGTATCATCGAAAGAAATCATGACACCATTAGAACTGTATCGTAAAGACCTAGAAAGAGATGACTTCTCTTATGACACAGCCCAGGAAATGGCTGTTACACACCTTCAGCGTCTTTATGATGATCTTGTGGCTGATTGGGAATTATCAAAGAATAAATCGTCTTTGAGCAAGTTCATCTCTGGTTTTGGTAAGAAGTCTAACGATCCTATTCAGGGCATCTATTTTTGGGGTGGTGTAGGTCGCGGTAAGACCTACTTGGTAGATACCTTTTATGATGCACTGCCGTTTAAGCGTAAAATGCGCACTCACTTTCACCGCTTCATGCAGCGCGTACATGGCGATTTAACCAAGTTGGAAGGCACTGCCAATCCGTTAGAGTCGATCGCTGATCAGATTGCAGAAGAAGCCGTGGTTATTTGTTTTGATGAATTCTTTGTTGTGGATATTGGCGATGCCATGATTCTAGCAGGTTTGATGCAAGCATTGTTTGCACGAGGTGTAACCTTGGTGGCAACGTCTAACATTGTGCCTGATGGCCTATATGAAAACGGCCTTCAGCGTGACCGCTTTATACCTGCCATCAAATTATTAAATCAATTTACCGACGTAGTAAATGTAGACAGCGGGGTAGATTATCGCTTGCGCACCCTTGAACAAGCCGAGCTTTACCATTATCCGCTGGACGAATCAGCGGAAGTCAGTTTGCAAAAAAGTTTTGATAGCTTGATTCCCGATGCAGCTCACATTGAAAAAAATATCGATGTTGAAATTTTAGGTCGAAATATTCCAGCTAAAGCGATTTGTGATGATGTGGCTTGGTTTGAGTTTGATGCCTTGTGCGATGGCCCAAGATCTCAAAATGATTACATTGAGCTGGGTCGTTTGTATCATGCCGTTTTAATCTCCAACGTACCTAAAATGGGATCGCATAACGATGACCTTGGTCGCCGTTACATTAACTTAATTGATGAGTTTTATGATCGTGGAGTGAAGGTGATTATGTCTGCCGATGCCCCTATTCCAGATATTTACAGTGAAGGTAAGCTGGAGTTTCCTTTCCAGCGCACAACGTCGCGCATGCTAGAAATGCAAAGTCACGATTACCTCGCCCGCGAGCATAAAGCGTAATTTAAGCTAGCTTATACACCTATGTAGATGCTTTTTCTTGATGATTTTGTGCTAGCTACAGACCATACAAGAAAACGCATTACAGCAAGGCCTCATCGTAGAGCTTTATGATAGGGGCCTTGTATCAATTCAGCCTGCCATTTCTTGTTTTAATTTATCTCTTACATTCATCATGACTTTTCCGTACGTGTTTTCTGCACGTCGGTCTCGGCCGCATCCCCAGTAGTAATCATAAGCACTGCTTTCTACTAGCGTTTTATCACTCGTAGCGATTAGGGCTTCTGCAATGTGGGGGTAGGTTTTGCACTTGGTATAAACCGCGCGAGTCATGAGTACTTGGCGAAGTTCTTTCCAGTCACGCTTTTTTTGAAAGAAACGCCACTTGGTAAAGGCGATGGCGGCGTTTGCAGATGGCTGTTTACGGATTTGCTCTTGCAGCTTTGTGCTTGAGAATAATGAGGCTTGATAATAATGCTCTACCGTTGGCCACTCTTTATCTTCTAGTATAAATGGGTGTGGAGAGGCACTGCCAAAGTTTTCGTTGGTGTCGTGTCGAGAGAAGAATAGGTCGTTTACGTTTTCTTCAGGGAATAATCCAGCTGTCATGATGTTCCTGATTAAAGATTCTGTAGTTGCTTTATATGTTCAACAACAAGGTTTAAGTTTTTAAGTGAGTGATCTTGTCTATAGTTTTGTAAGGCGAATTTTAATTCATGCAATCCTAATCTTGTCAGGTCGTAATCAATGTAGATTTGACTGAAGTCATCTTTTGAATCGTAAGCGGGATTTTCATACTGCACGATTAATACTTCGCATTTTCTTTTTAGATGCAGTAATTGTTCTCTCATTTTTCTGTTTTCATTGATGTAGCGAATATAAAAGTGAAAGCTGATGGAAAGAGAGAATAAGGTAATGCCAAAAAATATTAATCGAGAGTGATTACCATGTTCCGTGAATAAAAATTCAGGGTGATTGTAGCCCAATAAAAAACCAATACCTTGAAAAAAGCTTACTGAACATTGATCAGACGAGCATTCTAAAAACCAAGAAGGGTAGGCTGAAAATACATGGCCGTGGTAAATCACAATTAATAGGGAGGCGATTGCAGACAAGCTTCCTTGTCGTAGATTAGATGGGGTTCTTAATATGTGTTGTGGTGCACTGTATTTGAATCTAGGTAATAGATAGATAACCAATATTATAGCAACAGCAGCGATCAATTCTAAATTTAGTTCGAATATTGATGGATTCATAAAGGCTTAACTGAGTGGTTGAATACAGACATATTGAATGACCACCCTGCTATGAACAGTGAATTAGATTGCTATGATCATCCCGTATGCCCGTGATAAAAACAAGGTGAATTCGGCGGAATAACATTATGTAATCTAAGTGTAGGCGTATATTGCCTATGGTTATTCTAAGCGCTGACAGCTACATTTCATGTAATTATTGATAGGCGACACTCCTTTGAGCATTAACATTAACCAAAATTGCGAAGATCCCTCTGGTGCAGCCAGTTCAGTTTCTGATTTTGAAGCGGATTATCAGCTTATACAAAATCAATATGCCCAATATTGTGCGGCAGATGATACTGAGATGCTATCAGGTGGTTCGCTATGGGAAAGCCTGATCGAGCTGGTTAAATCGGGTTATAACCATTTAAACACTAACTACGAGTTATTGTTATCAGGTGAGATTGGTGCCATTTATGTGGTGGCATTAATCCCCTTATTATTAGGCTTAGTTTTAGAGCTTACCCTGGTGATCAGCCATTGGCGCAAAGAAAAGCGCAGCGATAATCGCCATCATAAAACCACCTTGATGACACAAGGGCGCGTGGTAGCAGAAAAGCTGGCGGATGTGGTAGAGCCCTATCAATGGGTGTACCGCTCTTTAACTGTTGGAGTGATATTAATGCACTGTGTGCTGGTGCTTTTATTCATTGTTGCTGTGCCAGAATACGATCGGGATGTTTGGTGTGAAGAGCATAAAACACAACACGCTATATTAAAGGCCGGGCTAGAAACCGAAAGACTGCAGCGTTATCAGCAGAGAGCTAACTGTGAGATTAGAAAGGCCGTGATTCTAATTGATGAATCTGTAGAAACGCTAGGAAGTGTGTTTTCAAAAGAAAACCAATCAACGGTTTCCACGTTAAAGCAGGTGGTGGCCAACATGAGTGATTCGGCTAAAAAGCTCGATAGCACCAAAACCGTTATTGATGGCTTTCAAGTGCAGTTAGAAAAAGCCACATCCAATACCGAAGATGTATTGAAAACTTTATTAGTGATGGAAAAAATAGCCCAGCAAGTGGGAGTGAATGAAAGCGAGCCAGAGCAAGCTCAGGCGGTTACAAGAAGCTTACCTGAAACCTTAAAAGACATAGAAGGAGCACTATCCTTTCAGCCCAGTAAGGATTGGTATTTGAGTAATTTGGCATCAAAATCTGAACTGAAGACCTTATCTTTAACGGATACTGAGCAAATAAAACTCTTGAATGCATTAGCACAAGAACAAATCCTGATGAAAAAGAAGCTGTCGCAATTACAGGGGCAAATATTTTCTCAGCAAATGGTGAATAGCATTGCAGATAAGGTGGCTGAGCGAGTGCGACAGCAAACTACATACCCATTGGTATTACCACCATTGTCTAGCAGCCCTGTAGCGCCTTAGCTTAGATCTAGCCGTTGTAGTTTACGTCTGTGTGGTTTTGATGAGTCGTGTAGCGATTTGTATCTAATTAGTATTTGAGTGGGCGAAAAGAGGTGGTTTGTATCAGGTAGTCTAAAATAAGAAAGGCCAAAAGCGTTGACTTGAAACAACGCTTTTGGCCTTTTTGCTCTTACAAAGAGAGTCATGGAAGGAGAGAACCATGAAATGCCTTATATTAACTCTGACGGTGATGCTGTCATTTAGTTCCCTAGCGGGCCAATTAGATTTAAGAAAGTTTCAGTACCCAGTTGAAGACGCGAAAAAAAGCGCTAAAAGCCCTGTGCCTAGGTTTTGTACTTTTATAGCCAGTACCAAGGGTAAACCTAGGTTGCCAGGGATTCGGCGTGATAAGGTGGCGACCGTGGTTGGTAAGTATCGAACCAAAATCATGAACGAATATCGTTTGTATGAATTAGACGAAATCGATTCTCAAGAGAAAATATTACTTGAGCGCTATTGTACTCGCTATAATCGTATGTTGATGAGTGAGTTAGGCCTTTAGTTTGTTCTAATCTTCATCCAACGATCAAGGAAATACCATGGAATGCCGACTGGGCTGTGGAGCGTGCTGTATAGCACCCTCTATCAATAGCCCAATTCCAGGAATGCCAAATGGAAAGCAAGCAGGTGAGCGCTGCATTCAGCTTGATCAAGACAACCTGTGTAAAGTATTTGCGTTGCCAGAGCGTCCTGACTTTTGCGATCGCTTTAAAGCTGACTTTGAAGTGTGTGGCACGACTAATCAGCAAGCTTTAGATAACCTAATACATTTAGAGCACATTACGTCTTAAATTTAAAAAGCGACCATCATGTATCGAATTAACGTGTATATTCCTGCCACTCATTTAGGCGATGTTAAGCAAGCGATGTTTGATGCTGGTGCGGGTAGAATTGGAAATTATGACCAATGCTGCTGGCAGGTAAAAGGCCAGGGGCAGTTTCGGCCTTTAACAGGGAGTCATGCGTTTATTGGTAAAACGGATGCTCTTGAAACGGTTGAGGAATTTAAAGTAGAGCTTGTGTGTGAGGCGGCTATTGCGGGTCAAGTGATCACCGCAATGAAAGCGGCTCACCCTTACGAAGAGCCTGCTTATGATGTCTATCAACCTATATTGCTCTAGCGGATTGGCATTTTTATTTAGCCTTTGAACTACTTTTTATTTTCAGTTTTAACCGCATCTCTAACCCTTTGGGATGGGTGGATATCAAACACACGGGTTTTCAGTTCGCCTTCTTCATTGTCTTCAATAAAATGCTTGATGGTTTGTTTGACCGTAGGAAAAGCAATGTTCTCCCAAGGGATATCATCTATCTCAAACAATTTTACGTCTAGGCTTTCGCTGGTTTTATTTGCGTGTTGTGCGCTTTCCATTTGGGCATGAAAAAAGATGTGCACTTGTGAAATAAATGGCACGCTTATACTGGTCAGTAGTTGTCCACATTTTAAGGTAATACCCGCTTCTTCGAATGTTTCGCGAAGGGCGCCTTCCTCTAAGCTTTCGCCTTCTTCCATGAATCCTGCTGGCAGTGTCCAATAACCTAATCTGGGTTCGATGGCGCGCTTACACAGTAAAATTTTATTTTCAAATACGGGTAGGGTGCCAGCAATAATTCTAGGGTTCTGATAATGGATCGTTGAGCACTGAGAACAAATCGCTCGTTTTCGATTGTCACCTTCTGGGACACTGTACTTTACGGAGTGGCCGCAATCGCTACAAAATTTCATAGGAACACCTTAACCAATAATAACTGAGTATAGCGGGCACGCCTTATTAGGCATAGAGTCTAGTAATGTAATGAGAAAACGGCTGAAAGAAATCAACCGTGCATATGGATTATTCACTGAAGAATTAAAAGGCCGAACGGGTGAAAGACAATACAACAGCTTCTTCTTTTGGAGCTTCAATGGGTTTGTCTTTACCATCAATAAACCCTTTTAATTGATGTAAAGATTCATGCATCATTCTACTAATGCTAATACATGACGCCATAGGTGACTTAGCCAATCGGCGTTGGCCATCAATTTGAAACTGAAGACCTTCTAAGCGATTTCGGTATTCAGAAGGGGCTGCTTGAATGGCTGTTTGAACGTACTCTTGGCGTAATCGTTCAAGGGCGTCGGGATCGTTTATGGCCATATTCTTTAGGCGCTCAAAACTGGGTAATACTGTATTCATTTTATGGACCCCAAAAAAATGACGAATTAAATTTGTTTTATAGTGAAACTAGTCTACCTGTCATTTTACCGCCGCATAAGCTTGAAAAACACACAATTATCAGGCAGTACTGGCGATATTGGAGTACGTAAGTGTGAGGAACTTTTGTTAAGATTGTATAAATACTCTTTTAAAACAAAGGGTTACATTTTTAATGGCAAGATTGTGTTCCGCTTCTAATTGTTCTTAGTAATAAAAAGCCAATTGAGCAGTCTATAATCATATAAAGCTAATGATAAAAACTGAGTATAAAGCCCGTCTAGTGAGTGTTTTAGCATTATTTAAGCACCCAGATTGGATGCTTAATCTTAATAAAATGAATATGCCATGAATAATGAGCTGAAGTGATAATCATAATTGGTTAAAATACGACCAGATTTAGAGGTGTATATGGGTTTAACTAGCTTAATAGAGCAGGTAAAAGCACACGAGCCTAGGGTGCTGGGATTAGATAAGCTGGCAAGTGCGGCGGTATTGATTGCCATTACAGATCAGCTAGAGCCCGAGGTGATTCTAACTCTGCGTTCAAGTGAGATGCCCACACATAAAGGTGAGGTAGCTTTTCCTGGTGGTAAGGTGGAGGATTCGGATGCCGACTTTACAGCCACAGCATTGCGAGAAGCTCACGAGGAGATAGGCTTGTCTCCCGATTCGGTTATCGTGATTGGTGAATTGGATCAGGTGGTTTCGCGTTATGGATTTTTAGTCACGCCAGTTCTAGGAATTGTGCCAGAAAATGTAACGCTAACAGAAGAGTCCGGTGAAATAGATTCAGTGTTCAGAGTGCCGCTTAAATTCTTTTTAGATGGCCAGCCTGATCAAATTGATCAGTTTGGTAGCTTTAGAGGGCCTCGATGGTACTTCGAACGCTATACTATTTGGGGGTTAACCGCAGTCATGCTGGCTGAAATGTTTAATCGTTTTTACGATACCGAATTTGAATTAGCTATTGGGAATGTTAATGAATATTTAGAAAGCCGAAAACAATAAATAAAATGACAAGGTGCTAATTTCTAAAAATGCATCTTTGAATATTTTAAATCAATAAAAATAAATATAGGTTTTAAAATGGTTTACGCATTAGACGATAGAGAAGTACAAGTTTTAGGTGAAGAATATTTTATAGCGGATAGCGCTGATGTAATTGGTAGCGTAGTACTGCATAACAATGCATCAATTTGGTTTAATGTGGTTGTAAGAGCCGATAATGATGTTATTACCATAGGTGAAGACTCTAACGTACAAGATGGTTCTGTTTTACATACCGATCCTGGTTTTAAATTGAATATTGGAAAAGGTGTAACGATAGGCCATAAAGCCATGCTGCATGGCTGTGATGTGGGTGACTATACGCTGGTGGGTATAAATAGTGTTATTTTAAACGGGGCTAAAATTGGTAAGCACTGCCTGATTGGTGCCAATACACTTGTGCCCGAAGGCATGGTAATTCCTGATGGCTCTATGGTGGTGGGCAGCCCAGCAAAAATCAAAAAAGAATTAAGTGAAAGCCAAAAAAAGCAGTTGGAAATGAGTGCGCAATTTTATGTGCAAAACTTTAAGCGTTATAAAACTAAGCTAACAGAACAAAAAGCATTTGCCAAACAAAAGTAATTACTAAAAAATGGCGTGCCTAATACGTTGGCCCCATTTAAAGACAGAGATTAGACGTACTGACTTATGACAGATCAAAAAAATATATTTGGAATGGTTAAGAGCCCTTGCATTGCAGTATGCGCACTGGATGAAAATGACGTGTGTATAGGGTGCTATCGCACAGGTGAAGAGATAACCCAGTGGGGTGAAATGGATAACCAGAAGAAATCTGAAGTCATGAAGGACGTTGTAAAACGCGAAGCCGGTTCGGGTAATCTGATGACGTTTTAAGTTAGAGCCCATATGAAGTTAACGAGAAGAAGCCAGTACTGCCAAATAAAGGGAGGCTGGCTTTTTTAGTTTCGGGTGGAGGGTCGTTAGGTTGCAGTCTAGTTTCATCTGAATGCAGACTTCCTTATACTGCTTTCAGTTAAAGAGAATTTAAAAATAGAGATGAATATATGTCAGTAACCATTGGTACACCGTTAAGTCCTTCAGCTAAAAAGGTAATGTTATGCGGATCTGGTGAACTGGGCAAAGAAGTCGCCATCGAATTGCAGCGCTTAGGCGTCGAGGTGATCGCGGTAGACCGCTATAAAAACGCTCCAGCCATGCAAGTAGCACATCGCAGTCATACCATTAGCATGTTAGATGGGGATGCTTTGCGGGCGGTTATTGAGCTTGAGAAACCTGATTTGATCGTGCCAGAGATTGAAGCCATTGCCACAGATACATTGGCAGAACTTGAAAGCGAAGGCTTTACGGTCATACCAACGGCACGTGCTACCCAGCTCACGATGAACCGAGAAGGTATTCGCCGGTTAGCGGCAGAAGAGCTGGAATTAAAAACCAGTGCGTTTGAATTTGCTCAAAGCAAAGAAGAATATGTAAGCGCAATTAATAATATTGGATTGCCGTGTGTGATCAAACCCATCATGAGTTCGTCTGGTAAGGGGCAGTCATTACTGCGTGATGAAAGCGAGATTGATGCGGCTTGGGATTACGCTCAAGAAGGCGGCCGTGCAGGTAAAGGCAAGGTAATTGTTGAAGGGTTTGTAGACTTTGATTTTGAAATCACACTTCTAACCATTCGACACAGAGATACTAATGGTGATATGACAACATCATATTGTGCGCCCATTGGTCATAGACAAGAAGGTGGTGACTATCAAGAGTCATGGCAGCCACAAGCCATGACAGGCGAAGCACTGCTGGCAGCTCAAGATATGGCAAAAAAAGTCACCAGTGCGCTGGGCGGTAAAGGTTTATTTGGTGTTGAGTTATTCATTAAAGGAAATGAAGTGATCTTTAGTGAAGTATCTCCACGGCCTCACGATACAGGTCTAGTTACACTGATTTCTCAGGACTTATCTGAGTTCGCGCTACACGCCCGTGCTATTTTAGATTTACCGATTCCCGTAGTGAATAAAACAGTTAAACAAAACGGCCCAAGCGCATCGTCTGTTATTTTGGTGTCAGGCGAAAGTCAAAACGTGAGCTTTGGCAATTTAGATAAGGCACTGTGTATTCCTAATACGCAGCTGCGATTATTTGGTAAGCCAGAAGTGAGTGGTTCGCGCAGAATGGGTGTCGCTTTAGCAACGGGTGAAACGATAGAGCAAGCAAAAGAAATTGCGATGAAGTGCTCGGGCTTGGTTCAAGTCGCGCTGTAGAGTTTTATTTTTTATCATTAATGCGTTTACTTGCGCATGATACCAATGGCTACAATTCCACCTACCACCATGCCGCCGCCAATGAGCTGCATGGTATTTAAAAATTGCCCCAAAAAAATGTAACCTAAAAACAACGATGCCACCGGCTCAAAATTTAGAATCGGTGAGTTACGTCCCATATCGAGTTTATGGGCTAAAACAAATAGTAAGGTTGATGCTACACCGTAAAAAATAGATAAGCCTAGCAACCCCATCCAACCATTCATGTTTGTGGGTAATTCAATGCTGCCAGGCATCACGCCCATGCCACCAAGCACTACCATGCATGTAATCACTATGATCATGGTATAGCTGCTTCTTACCGAACCTGGCACGTTACCTAATTGATACTGAGTTATCCACATGGCAATGGTGAGAAGTACCGCTGATAAAAAACCAAGACCTACGCCCATAATCCATTGGGCCTCTAGCTTGATAGAAAAATCGATATCTAAAACAAAAAACAGCCCAAATAAAATCAACGATAAAATAGCTAGAGTTTTGGTGTTCGGATCTTTTTTGCCTTTAATCCAGCTTAAAACAATAAACATAACAGGCCAGGTGTTCACCAGTAATAATGCCAGTGCAACTGGAATACGAGTGATGGCGGAATACAAACAAATACTTTGAATAGCAATTAAAAGCCCTAATAGAACCTGCCACTTAATAAGCGGTTTGGATATTTTTAGAGGGGCCCTGCGAATCAGAATAATCATGCCCATTAAGCATAATGCCATTCCTGCTCTGGCTAAAACGGCCAGTAATAAACCAGTGCCATTATCAAAAGCAATGCGTGCAGCAATATGATTGCTGGCAAATAGAACGGCACATAGCAGTAATGTAAAAATAGTAATAGGACGAGATATTAATGTGAAATTCTGTGTCATTAGTGATTCGTCATTAATGTAACGTTATAGATTGTCAGTTTTACAACTTCACGTTGGCAGTATATGGAAAGCGAAAGTGCAGCATGGCGTAGTTTTCAGTCATTTGGCCAAGGTACTCCCCATTTGATAATTCATCTTCAATATGCCAAGAATAGTTTTGTCCAATCTCAAGCTGAAAGTAGCGGAAAGGTGTGAGGGTAATGTTATAGCCTGCTACGGCACCTAGACTTAGAAAATGATTTTCATCAAACAGATCATTCTCCATATACAGATATGTCAATCTAGCGCCTATGTTTGCACCGGCCGATAAAAAGCCAGTGCCAATGCCAATAGATAAATCAGGCCCAAGATTAACACCGTATACTTTATCACTGCCATCATCTGAGCTAGTAAAATATATGCTGTCTGGCAGGGGGAAGGGGTTATAGCTTAATTCCGTGCTTTGAAGCCATTTAGGTGCATTTTTTGGCAGCTTATCTTTGAGTGATTTAATCGTTTTTGCTTCAATGGTTCCAGCTAAAGATGGTTTGAATACATATACCTTTTGGTTGTTAGATGTAATGTCTACATCGCTTACTAGGTGGCCGAATCCAAGTCCCAGATCGATCAATACAGGGACTTCAATTTCTTCTTTGGGTGCGGCTTGAGTAAAGGATACGAAAAAAAGGCTTATAGCGAGTGACGCTATCGCAGGATAGGATTTCATGAGAAGGTCCTTTTCTCTTGTTAAGTTTACGTTGGTAGCTAAGCCGATAAATTAGCTGTCTGCCCCTAATATTCTAGCTGAAGCAATGGTATTGGCTTTTACTTTCAAAATTTCAATTTTATAACCATCTAGCTTTAAGCATATATTGCTATCTGGAATCGACTCTAAGTATTCTATGATTAAACCGCTGAAGGTTTTAGGCCCGGTAATAGTTAGGTCAAATTTTAGAGCTTTATTTAAATCACGAATGTTAGTTGAGCCATCAATGATAAAGCTGCCATCATCTTGTGGCGTAATATCTTGGCTGGTAGATGACATGTCGCTGGTGAAATCGCCTACTATCTCTTCAAGAATATCTTCTAATGTGGCAATGCCTTGAACATTACCGTATTCATCAACCACAATCGCAATTCGACGTTGCTGTTTTTGAAAATTGAACAGTTGATTGTGAAGCTGGGCCGTTTCAGGGATGAAGTAGGGCTCTCGTGTCACTTGTAATAATTCAGCTTTGTTAAATGTCCCTTGAGACAAAACCTTGGCAGCATTTCGCATATGCAGCATGCCAATCATATTGTTTATATTACCCTTCCAAACAGGTAAACGTGTGTGTTGACTTGATCGCAATAGGGTTTCTATATCGCGAATGTCATCATCTAGATCGATGCCCACAATTTCATTTCGGGGAATCATGATGTCGTTTACACGCACCGTTTCTAGATCAAGAATAGATAGCAGCATTTGCTGACGCTTAGCAGGGATTAGTGCGCCTGCTTCATGAACCAGTGTTCTAAACTCTTCGGTGCTTAATAAATCCTTGCTGGCTTGTTCTAATTTAAGCCCAGTTATCTTGATTAAAAGATTAGCGATGCCATTTACCACGTAAACAAAAGGCATTAACAAAATTAAAAGAGGCTGAAGAAGAAAGCTGGCAGGGTATGCGATTTTTTCTGGGTGATTAGCCGCAATTGTTTTTGGGGTAACTTCAGAGAATATTAATATGGCCAAAGTTAATAATATGGTGGCAATTGATACCCCAAGTTCAGGGTTATCTACCCATATTCTCTGTGCAATTAAAGTGGCAATAGAGGCTGCCGCAATGTTAACAAAGTTATTTCCGATTAGTATCACGCCGATCAAGCGGTCGGTTCTGGCCAATAACTTGGATGCACGCTTAGCCCCGCTGTGCCCTTGTTTAGCCAAGTGACGCATTCGATAGCGGTTTAGGGACATCATTCCAGTCTCAGAACTGGAGAAAAAGGCTGAGAGGATAATCAGAAAGAATAAAGCCGTGAATAATAGGCTTAAAGGTATGTCGCTCACGCGGGTCTATCTCTATGTTAATGTTTCTGTAAGTGTACCAGAAAAAGCGTGAGTGAGTTTATATGCCAGCAGATAATGAGGCGTGCCTAGCCTTTGCCTAAAATGATCTCTAAAACAAGCTTACTGCCAAAGTAAGCAAGTATTAAGAAGCTTGTTCCCACAAGGGTCCACTTAGAAGCTACGTTGCCTCTCCAGCCAAAGCGCCAGTGACCCAGTTGAAGCGCTGAAAATGTTAACCAGGCCAGTAGGGTGAAGGTCGTTTTGTGGGCCAAATGCTGTGCGAATAGATCATCTAAAAATAAGAAGCCAGAACCAATAGAGAGCGTCAGCAGGAGCGTGCCTGCGCCTAGAATTTCAAATAACAAGCGATTCATTGTTTGCAGGGGGGGCAGAATTCTTACAATGCCGGTCATATGCTTATGCTTTAGTTGGTAATCTTGAATAATCAGTAGGATTGCTTGAAAGGCTGCGATGGTTAAAATGCTATAAGCCATGATTGATAATATGATGTGTGCAGCTAAGCCATTATCGGTAATGGTAAAAGACGGCTCATTAGTCGTGATAAGTAAGTTGAGCGCAAGCAGGGCTGCAGCCATTGGAAAAATACCGATAAATAAATTTTCTAAAGGTTTTTTCAGGGCGCTAGTAAGTATCATGATGCCAATCACAAGGGATATAAGCGATCCAACATTAAAGAAGCTAAAATTAATGCCATTATTGCTGCTAAGTTGAGTAAACCAAGAAACACCGTGTAATAGCACGGCAATCGAACCAAGCATAAGTACTTGTTTACGATTATCGGCCGTACGATCAGCAATGGCTTGATATTGGCGAAAACTGCTCAAGCAGTAAAAAATGATGGCAAAGACGGCTATTACGGTGGCCATGTATCAATTTGTCCTGATTTTTATTCGTTATGGATCATTCTATTACTCGGAACCTGAGACATATTAATAGGTTCCCTTTATAATGCTAACCAATTGTGCACACTGTGGCGACGGATGTATAGATGTTTGAGAATTTGCAAGACCGCTTAAATGGCGCGCTAAAAGCAATTAGTGGCAAAGCTAAAATAAGCGAAGACAATATAAAAGGCACATTGCGTGAAGTACGCATGGCCTTATTAGAAGCGGATGTGGCATTACCGGTAGTGAAAGCATTCACTAATCAGGTAAAAGAACGTGCCGTTGGCAGCGAGGTCTTAAAAAGCTTAAGCCCAGGCCAAGCCTTCTTAAAAATTGTGCATGAAGAATTACAAAGCGTTATGGGTGAGGCCAACGAAGGCCTTAACTTAGCGGCTCAGCCTCCGGCTGTGATTCTCATGGCGGGTCTACAAGGCGCGGGTAAAACCACAACAGTGGCCAAGCTTGCGCGCTTCCTTCAAGAGCGTGAAAAGAAAAAAGTAATGGTTGTATCTGCAGACGTATACCGTCCTGCAGCAATCAAGCAGCTAGAAACATTGGCAGCAGAGGTGGGCGCGCAGTTTTTTCCATCTGATATCTCGCAAAAGCCAATTGATATCGCGAATGCGGCGATCAAAGAAGCCAAAACACAGTTTGCCGATGTTCTAATTGTGGATACGGCAGGCCGCTTGGCCATTGATGGTGAAATGATGAAGGAGATCCAAGACCTTCATAAAGCCATAGATCCTGTTGAAACCTTGTTTGTGGTTGATGCCATGACGGGTCAAGATGCCGCGAATACAGCAAAAGCCTTTAACGAAGCCTTACCTTTAACAGGTGTGATTCTGGCCAAGGCAGATGGTGATGCGCGAGGCGGTGCGGCTTTGTCTGTTCGTCATATCACGGGCAAGCCACTTAAATTTATGGGTATGGGTGAAAAAACCGATGCTCTAGAAGCTTTCCATCCTGATCGTGTGGCGTCTCGTATTCTGGATATGGGTGATGTATTGACCCTTATCGAAGAGGCCGAGCGTAAAATCGATAAGACTAAAGCGGATAAATTAGCCAAAAAAATCCAAAAGGGTAAAGGCTTTGATTTAGAAGATTTTAAAGACCAGCTCATGCAAATGAAAAACATGGGTGGCCTAATGGGCATGATGGATAAATTGCCAGGCATGGGCAATATGGGGCAGGCAGCCGGACAAGTTGACCAGGCTGAAAAACAGTTGTCTCAAACCGAAGCTGTAATCAATTCAATGACGCCTTTAGAGCGCCACTTTCCGGACAAGATTAACGGCAGTCGTAAAAAGCGCATTGCAGCGGGCTCAGGTACCACTATTCAAGACATTAACCGCGTGCTTAAACAGCACAAGCAGATGGCTAAGATGATGAAAAAAATGTCTGGCAAGGGCGGTATGCGAAAAATGATGGGCGCTATGAAAGGAATGGGCGGCGGCCAAGGTGGTCCAGGCGGAATGCCAGGGGGCGGTATGCCTCCAGGAATGGGCGGTCCAGGTTTTCCATTTAAATAAATAAATCAACTACTTGGTAATCGCATTTATTTAAGTAGATAGTGTGCGGTTATTACGGCGACAAGAAGCCCCTTTAGTTTGATCGCTTAGCAAAAGCTAGGTGGTAGGATAAAGGGGCTTTTTAGTTGCTATATTCATAATATTCAACAAGCCTTTAGCTTTATTAGAGGCGGTGTGTATATGGGCTTTCACCTAAATCACCCTAGTGATTTAAATAAGAGCAGCCGACTACTATTGGCGCGAGGTAAAGCCCTTGTCCTCTCTATTAAATTCCTTGTTCCGACCCTTCCAATTACTGTCTAATCCCTATACAATACGCGCCCCAAATAGTGTATCTGGCTATGAAGTAAGCAAAAGCTTAGTTTTGGCGGGATACAATTTTAAATGGCGAGTCATATTAACGCTTGCCCATTAATAGAGAAGAAACCTTCATGGTTGTTATTCGTTTAGCCCGTAGTGGCTCTAAAAAACGTCCTTTTTATCACCTATCTGTAGCGGATCAACGTTTCCCACGTGACGGTCGCTTCATCGAACGTGTAGGTTTCTTCAACCCTGTTGCCCGTGGTCAAGAAGAGTCTCTTCGTATTGATCTTGAGCGTGTAGCATACTGGGTTGGTAAAGGTGCTCAGCCTAGTGATCGTGTTGTTAAGCTTCTTAAAGAAGTTAAAAAAACACAAGCAGCTAGCTAATAGCACTTTTAAACGGATAGTAATAAGACACTTTGATGACAAAAATTCCTGAAAATCTGGCTGTAATCGGCAAAGTAACCGGCGTATTTGGCATTAAAGGATGGGTAAAGGTGTTTAGTTACACCGAACCAAAAGAGAATGTTTTCTCTTATAAAAACTGGCTAGTGAATATCAATGGCCAGTGGACACCCGTAAAGGTGCGTGATTTTAAAGCCCAGAGTAAGGGGTTAGTAGCCGCACTGGATGATTGCCACGACCGCACGTTAGCGCAGAAATACTGCCAATGTGAGATAGCGATTCTTAAGGATGCGCTGCCTAAACCGGAAGAAGGCGAGTTTTATTACTACCAGCTAGAAGGATTATTAGTGGTTACCACTGATGATGTGGTTTTAGGGAAAGTGGATTATCTATTTAACTCAGGTTCAAACGACGTAATGGTTGTTAAGCCTTTTAAAGATAGTCTGGATGGACAAGAGCGTCTTCTGCCTTATACAGATGATTGCTTAAAAGACATCTCTCTTGAAGACGGCATTATTCGAGTAGATTGGGATCCGGAATTCTGATCATGCGCTTAGGTATCATCTCAATATTTCCAGAGATGTTCCAAGCGTTGACTGACTACGGCGTAAGCGGTAGAGCAGTCAGCAACGGGCAGGTAGAAGTGACGGCGTGGAATCCTAGGGAATTCACGACAGATCGACACCAAACCGTGGACGACCGACCTTATGGTGGTGGTCCAGGCATGTTGATGAAGGTTGAACCGTTAAAGCAAGCGATTGCAGCGGCTAAAGCCAAGAACGGATCTAACAGTAAAGTAATTTACTTGTCGCCGCAGGGTCAGACTTTGACTCAGCAAAAGGCGCAACAGCTAGCAAGTGAAGAGAGTTTAATCTTCATTTCTGGCCGTTACGAAGGCGTAGACGAGCGTTTGATTCAAACGCAGATAGATGAAGAAATATCTATTGGCGACTATGTTTTAAGTGGCGGTGAACTGGCAGCCATGGTGGTGATGGATAGCATCATACGCTTGGTTCCAGAAGTGCTAGGGCATGACTTAAGTGCGGTTGAAGACTCGTTTGTCGACGGCCTGCTAGATTGCCCGCACTACACAAGGCCTGAGCAAGTTGATGGCCTTGGTGTACCAGAAGTATTGTTAAGTGGTAATCACGAAAAAATTAAGCGCTGGCGTCTGAAGCAGGCGCTGGGCAGGACCTGGCAACGTAGGCCGGATCTAATTGAAAAGCGGTCGCTCAACGATGTTGAAAAGACACTTTTGCAAGAATTTATACGTGAAGTTCAAGGTCATAGCGACACTTGAACCTATCTCGTAATAACTTAGGAGTTACCCATGAGTAGCAAAAACAAAATCATCCAGGCTATCGAGTCTGCACAGTTAAAGACTGATATCCCTGCATTTGGTGCTGGTGATACTGTACTTGTACAAGTTAAAGTAAAAGAAGGCACACGTGAGCGTCTACAGGCATATGAAGGCGTTGTAATCGCTGTTCGTAGCCGTGGTCTTAACTCTGCTTTCACTGTACGTAAAATCTCTAGCGGTGTTGGTGTTGAGCGTACTTTCCAAACGCACAGCAAGCAAATCGATAGTGTTGAAGTGAAACGTCGTGGTGATGTTCGTCAAGCGAAACTTTACTACCTACGTGAACGTTCAGGTAAATCTGCACGTATTAAAGAGAAGTTGGCTGCTAGAAAGTAATTCTAGTAACAGCTTGCATACAGCAGCGTTAAATCTGCTGCTGATATGTGATTCAAAGAGAAATTGGCGGCTAGAAAGTAATTCTAGTCCTAACGGATCTTTGAAAATCCCCGCTTTTAAGCGGGTTTTTTTATGTCTGGAGAAAGTCATTTTGTGGCTTAAAAGAGTAGATCGTAAGCCGTCGCCAATTTTTACCTAAAGGGCGTTGGGTGTAACGGGTATGCTGAAGTTGCTTAATATATGAGCAAAGCAGTTGGGTGTAATAACTAATCGAGAGCAGAAAACTCGAATATTGTGCTTAACTTTCTATTAGTAGTCTTGGTACGGCGCAATAGGCTATGGAACTTATCCCCTAAACAATGTTCTAATTAAGCAATACAAAATTTTGGATAAATAATCATGTTACGTTTAATCAAGGGTGCGGCAGTAGCGGCACTGGTGCTGTTGTCAGGAACAGCTAGCGCCGAAGGAACACCAGAAGAATTGATCGCTAAGCGCTTACAAGCTGCGCAGCCTAATTTGATTGTGTTATCTGCAACAGCGGTCGAGGGTCAGTCATTGTATGAGGTTGAGTTAACTTCAGGAGATATTTTATACAGCACGCCTGATGGTCAGTTTTTCATACACGGTTCATTGTATCAGGCGACTGAAAAGGGTCTGGAAGACTTAACGGCTAAGCGCACAGATGTGAAAAGACTTTCGTTATTAGAAGCACTAAAAAATGAAGATCTAGTTGTTTACCCTAGTAAAGATGAAGAAAAAGCCGTTGTAAGTGTGTTCACTGATGTTGATTGTGGATATTGCCGTAAGCTGCACCGAGAAATACCTCGGTTGAACGAACTGGGTGTCACCGTTCGTTATTTGGCATACCCAAGAGCAGGGGTTTATAGTGATGCTAAGCGTACTAAATTTACTGGGTCTTACAAGAAACTAAAAAGTGTCTGGTGTGACAAAGACCGTGAAGCGGCCATGACAAAAGCCAAGGCAACTGGGTTTATTAAAGAAAACCTAGGGTGTGAAGCACCCATCGAAGCGCATTTAGAATTGGGTGCGCAATTTGGCGTTCGTGGAACGCCTGCTATTGTGTTGGAAAGTGGTGAGCTTTTACCTGGCTACCTTCCTGCAGAAGAGTTGGCTAAAAAACTAGGTATCTAAATTGAACGCCTGATTATCCTAGGTGCGAATAATACCAAAGCCTGCTTACCCTGAGTATTTATATAATCTAAATACTCAGGGTAAGCAGGCTTTTTTAGTTTTAGGGTCATGTCTTTATTCATATCTTTGACTAGGTTGTAGAAGTAATGGGGAGTAATTAGGCATATCACTAAGTCGCTCATTTGATCATTCTAGGTACTGGCTTGCCTTAAGCCGCTTTATTGTAAAAGATTAGGTTTTTAATATTTAAATCTTACCTGTTTCCTTCTTTCTAGCTTCCTCAATGACTCCCGTATCCTCATAAAATGTGCTACATTTACACCCCAAATTTATAGGCACCTGACGAGCATCAAATCAGGGCTAAAAACCATGCAAATTAGCAAAGATTGCGGAGACCATCTGGTGAAACCGATTAAAGTAGGTATATGTGGCTTTGGTACTGTCGGTGGCGGTACGTTCAACGTTCTTACACAAAATGCTGAGCAAATAGCTCGTCGCAGCGGTCGTGATATTATTATTGAGCAAGTAGGCGCTCGTCGTGACAATGCTGATTGTGATACCTCAAATACCAACGTAACTCGCGATATTTTTGATGTGGCTCGTAACCCTGAAGTGGATGTTGTGGTTGAGCTTATTGGCGGCTATGACGTTGCAAAAGAATTGGTTCTAGAAGCCATTAAGCATGGCAAGCATGTTGTAACCGCAAATAAAGCGCTTATTGCCGTTCATGGTGATGAGATTTTTGCAGCGGCTAAAGAAGCCGGTGTAACCGTTGGTTATGAAGCAGGTGTTGCGGGTGGTATTCCTGTGATTAAAGCCATTCGTGAAGGTTTGGCCGCGAATAATATCGAGCGTGTAGCGGGTATTATTAACGGAACTGGCAACTTTATCCTGACTGAAATGCGTGACAAAGGACGTGATTTTTCTGATGTGTTGGCTGAAGCCCAAGCGCTTGGTTACGCTGAAGCTGATCCAACGTTTGATGTTGAAGGCATTGATGCTGCGCATAAGCTAACCATATTATCTTCAATTGCATATGGCATTCCATTGCAGTTTGAAAACTGCTTTACCGAAGGCATCAGCAAAATCACACGAGATGATGTTGAATACGCAGAAGAGCTTGGGTATCGCATAAAGCACTTAGGCATTAGCGCACGATCTGAAAAAGGCATCGACCTACGTGTTCACCCAACACTGATTCCAGAAGCAAATATGATTGCAAAAGTAGACGGTGTTTTAAATGCGGTTGCAGTTAAAGGCGACGCAGTTAACGATACATTATTTTGTGGTCCAGGTGCAGGTGCAGGCCCAACAGCATCTGCTGTCGTAGCAGATATCATTGATATAGCACGTAATATTCAAGTGGCCCCACTTTCATATAACACACTAGAAGATGTAAAAGTATTATCCATTGATGATGTAGAAACGTCTTACTACTTGCGTATGCAAGCCCAAGATAAAGCAGGTGTGTTAGCCAATGTAGCCAGTATTTTGAGTAACAAGGGCATTAATATTGAAGCCATTATTCAAAAAGAACCAGCTGAAGGCGAAAGCCTAGTGCCATTGATTATGCTTACTCATAAAGTTCAAGAGAAAATTATGAATCAAGCCATTGCTGAGATCGAAGCGTCTGGCAATATCGACGGAAGCGTAACACGCATTCGCGTTGAGCAATTAAACTAAACAAGATTCTTAATACTTGGCCTAACCGGATAGGCCAATGGATACATAATTATGATGAAATATATTTCAACTCGCGGTAACGCACCAGAGTTAACATTCGAAGAAGTATTGCTAACAGGTTTAGCAACAGATGGCGGCTTATACGTACCTAAAGACGTGCCAAAATACAGTAAAGAAGAAATTGAATCTTGGCGTGACCTTCCTTATTCAGAATTGGCACACAAAATCATTTTTCCGTTTGTTGAAGGTTGCGTAGAAAGTGCAGATCTTCAAAAAATTCTTGATGAAGTATATGGAGGCTTTTCTCATAAAGCTGTTGCACCTTTACAACAAATTGATCATAACGAATATGTCTTAGAATTATTCCACGGCCCTACACTAGCGTTTAAAGATTTTGCATTGCAAACTTTAGGTCGCTTACTTGACTACGTTTTAGAACGTCGTCACGAAAAAGTAGTGATCATGGGAGCAACGTCTGGTGATACGGGTTCTGCTGCAATTGAAGGCACAAAAGCGTGCCGCAATGTGGATATCTTTATACTGCATCCACACGGTAAAGTATCTGAAGTTCAGCGTCGTCAAATGACAACGGTGAAAGGCGATAATATTTACAATATCGCTATCGAAGGCAACTTCGACCAAGCGCAAGACATGGTTAAAGCCAGCTTTGGCGATCAGTCTTTCTTGAAAGGTGAGCGTAAGCTAGTAGCAGTAAACAGCATTAACTGGGCGCGTATCATGTCTCAGATCGTTTACTACTTCTATTCATCTTTAAACCTTGGTGGACCACTTCGCCCAATGGCTTATTCAGTGCCAACGGGTAACTTTGGCGATATTTTTGCTGGTTACATGGCTAAAAAAATGGGCTTGCCAATCGAGCAACTTATTATTGCTACTAACAAAAACGATGTACTGCATCGTTTAATGAGCAAAAATAAATACGAAGTGCATGCGTTAGAGCACACAATTACACCTTCAATGGACATTGCTGTTTCTTCAAACTTCGAACGTTTATTGTTTGATCTTTATGATCGTGATGGTGCTAAGTTATCCGAGCTAATGAGCCGCATGAATGCGAAAACAGAAGTGGTGTCTTTAGACGAAGATAAACTAGCAAAAGCGCGTGAAGTGTTCGATAGCTACGCCGTAGACGAAGATGCAACGGTTAAAACCATGCAAGATGTATTCGAAGAAACAGGCTATTTGTTAGATCCTCACACAGCCATTGGTGTAAAAGCGGCACGTGAAGTGCGTCGCAATAAAAATATACCAATGATTACATTGGGCACAGCGCATCCGGTTAAGTTTGAAGAAGCGGTAAATCGCGCGGGCTATGCGCATCCAGAATTGCCTCATCATTTGGCTGACTTAATGGAGCGTGAAGAGCGTTTAGATGTATTGCCTGCTGATATTAAAGCGGTTCATGCATTTATTGCAAAAAACACTTTCAAATAACGTTAGTCTTAGAATACTTCAGAAATCGAAGTACTTTTGTAAAATAAAAACGGCACCTAAAGGTGCCGTTTTTGCATTTAAAGCATAAGTTTTTAGTCTAATGCAAAACACCGTAGGGTGATATTAGCGCCGTGGGCGCGTAATACACCGCTGCTAATTTAAATAACCGATAGACAGCATCAAACTATGAGCATTCAAATCCAGCGCCGACAATTCGATGCGTCTTTACCGCTTATTGAGCGCATCTTGAATAGTCGTGGTTTAACCCCAGAAAAACTCGATTTTTCATTAAAGGGGTTAGACAGCTTTTCTAATTTAAAGGGCGTTGAACAAGCATCTGAAATTTTATTTGATGCTATTCAGAACAAGAAAAGAATATTGGTCATCGGTGACTTTGATGCGGATGGTGCAACCAGTACAGCATTAACCGTTGATTGCTTAAATAAAATGGGAGCTCACTGGGTACATTATTTGGTGCCAAACCGTTTTGAATTTGGCTATGGTTTATCGACAGCGATTACTGAGCTTGCCCATAAAGAATTTCAACCCGATTTATTAGTGACGGTGGATAACGGCATCTCTAGTTTTGAGGGTGTATTGCGGGCAAAAGAGTTGGGCATGCAAGTACTTGTGACAGATCATCATTTAGCTGCCAGTCCACACGAAAAAGATTTACCTAAAGCTGATGCCATTGTAAATCCCAATCAACCTAATTGTTTATTCGAATCAAAATCAGCCTGTGGTTGTGCGGTAGTGTTTTATGTTTTATGCGCTTTGCGTGCACACATGGTTAAGCAGGGTGTTGCTTCAACGGCTTTACCTAACATGGCTCAGTATTTAGATTTAGTAGCATTAGCAACCGTGGCCGATGTGGTACCGCTTGATCAAAATAACCGAATCATTGTTGAACAAGGTTTGCGTCGGATTCGATCAGGTCATGGTCGCCCAGGTATAAATGCTTTACTGAAAGTAGCTAAAAAAAATCATCAACAATTAACCAGTAAAGATTTTGGGTTTGCCTTAGGTCCACGATTAAATGCAGCAGGTCGTATGGATGATATCAGCATTGGTATTGAATGCTTGTTATCAAGTAATGATGATGACGCTACTTCAGCCGCGCAGTTATTAGATGATTTAAATAGCGAGCGTAAGCAGGTAGAAACAGGCATGCAACAGCAAGCCCTTTCTGCGTTAGAAAAATTACCCGTTACCGAGGTTAGTACTGCCAGTAGCTTATGTTTGTTTCAGGCCGATTGGCATCAAGGGGTAATCGGCTTATTAGCATCGCGGTTAAAAGAAAAATACTATCGACCTGTTATTGTATTTGCACCCGCTAAAGAAGGTGATAACTCGCCTGATGCAGAGTTAAAAGCCAGTGGCCGCTCTATTCCTGGTTTTCATTTACGTGACGCTTTAGACCTTGTAGCTAAGCGCATGCCACACGCGCTTAATAAATTTGGCGGACACGCTATGGCGGCAGGGCTATCATTGAACCGAAGTCACTTAGACGAGTTTAAGCAATGCTTTGAAGGCGTCGCACAGCAACTGTTAACGCCTGAATTGTTAGTGAATACATTGGTAACTGATGGTTTACCTGCAACGCAAGACTTTACAATTAACATGGCCAGGCAGCTACGCTTTGTTGCCCCTTGGGGTCAAAACTTTCCAGAGCCATTATTTGACGGTGAATTTAAAGTGGCCAATCAGCGTTTGTTAGGGGCAGAAAAAAATCATTTAAAACTCACCTTACAAATTCCAGGCAGTGCTCAGCTAGTGGACGGTATATTGTTTGGAATTGAACGACATGGATTAACCCAGCAAGACTTAATGAATTTAGATCGAGTGAATGTAGTATTTGAAATGGACGTGAATGAATTTCGTGGCAACGAATCAGTGCAGTTAATAATTCGACATCTCGTCATCGTTTAAAATATCAGGTGTACTGTTAATATTCAGTACACCTGTATATATACGCAATAATTACTTCTTATTTTTGTGCTTAGGCTTTTTAGGTCCACTGGCTTTTTTCGATTTTACAGCCGTTGGCTTATTGGCTTTACCCGCAGAAGGCTTCTTAGATTTAGCAGAAGATGGCTTACCAGACTTACCTTGATCTATTTTAGTTTGGCTGCTTTTGTTTGTACGGCTTGGACGCTGTTTTTTCGCAACGGTTTTAATCAATGCGTCACGGTTACTCACTTCAAAACCCGGTTGAAAAACTCGGTTAATGCGGGTGCCAATTAAACGCTCAATGTTATCCAGTGTGCGTTCTTCTTCACGGCTCACAAACGAAATCGCGTGACCTTGATTGCCAGCACGGCCTGCACGGCCAATACGATGCACATAATCTTCGGCAAGGTACGGTAAGTTAAAGTTTAAAACGTATTCTAAACCTCGAATGTCCAAACCACGTGCCGCTACTTCTGTGGCAATCAATACTTGTATATCACCTGCTTTAAAATCGGCCAGTGCGCGTCTACGTGTGCCCTGACTTTTATCGCCGTGGCAAACAGCCGAAGTCACCTTGTGTAGTTTCAAATCAGACAGCAAGCGATCGGCTTGTTCCTTGGTGCTTGTAAATACCAAAATCTGAAACCAGTTTTGTTCGTTTAGTAAATTAATAAACAAATCAATTTTACTGCGTTCATCAATCGGATAAACCACATGCTTAACTGTATCAGCTGCAGAGTTCTGCTTAGTAACACGTACTTCTAGGTGGTTATCTAAAATCTTGTGGGCCAGCTCGTTTACTGCAGGGGATATAGTCGCTGAGAACAGCAGTGTTTGGCGTTTTTTAGCGGTGTGTTGAAAAATGGTTTTAACGTCTTCAATAAAGCCCATGTCTAACATGCGGTCGGCTTCATCCAGTACCACAAATTCAGCGGCTGATAGCTCAACGTTACATTGAGTGATGTGCTCCATTAAGCGACCCGGTGTGGCGATTAGTATATCCACACCTGCTTTTAATTTACGTTCTTGGCCGCCCATTTTTACACCACCGTATACGGCAGTAATACTTAGATCTAAAAACTGTGCATAAGCACTAATAGTTTGTGCTAACTGCTCAGCTAATTCACGGGTAGGGGTAAGAATGATAGCGCGTGGGCTAGTTGATGCCTCTGTGCGTGGCTTATCAATCATTTGCTGTAATATCGGCAGTGCGAATGCAGCCGTCTTACCTGTGCCTGTTTGAGCGTTAGCCAGAAGGTCTTTACCTCGGCGAGCAGGCACAATGGCTTGCTCTTGCACAGGTGTCATCTCGGTGTAGCCGCAGGCCTCTATGGCTTGCAGTAATTCGGGGGCTAGACCTAAAGATGAGAAATTCATGGCAGTACCTATCGCTAATAACGTGGCTAATAGACAAGAGTTGCCGTGTATAGCCTAAATCGGGGGCGGATTATAAAGGATTTATAAACAAAGCGCTGAATTGATTATAGTTAAAACAATCGGGTATGCAGGTTAGAGTGATAATGAGTGCTGGCTACGGTGGGTTTTAATGTGATTGCTCACATTTTGCATGCAGCCTCAGAGGTCGTATATTAGTATTAATATACCTTTAGATGAATGCGTATTACGTACGTTGAATTTCCCTACACCCCTATGGTCATAGGTGTAGGGAAAAGACAATAATTTACGCTAGATCAAAGCGATCCGCGTTCATTACTTTTGTCCATGCTGAAACAAAGTCATGCACAAATTTTTCTTGATTGTCATCTTGTGCATACACTTCAGCGTACGAACGAAGAATCGAGTTAGAGCCAAATACAAGATCCACTCGCGTTGCTGTCCACTTAGCTTGGTTTGTCTCACGATCACATATGTCATACAGGTTTTCGCCTTTAGGCTTCCACAAGTAATTCATATCTGTCAGATTAACAAAAAAGTCATTGGTTAATGCGCCTTCTCGATCAGTAAATACACCATGCTTAGTGCCGCCTTGGTTAGTACCGATAACACGCATACCACCCACAAGCACGGTCATTTCAGGTGCGGTTAAGCCCATCAATTGCGTACGATCAAGCAACAGCTCTTCGGGTGTTACCACATAATCGCGTTTTACCCAGTTACGAAAGCCATCATGTACCGGCTCTAATACATCAAATGACTCAACGTCAGTCATTGCATCTGTTGCATCACCGCGGCCCGGTGAAAACGGAACCGTAACATTGGTGCCAGCCGCTTTGGCAGCTTGTTCAACACCTAGGTTGCCTGCAAGCACGATCACATCGGCAATACTGGCACCGGTTTCTGTAGCGATGGCTTCAAGTACAGTGAGTACTTTAGCTAGGCGTTTAGGCTCGTTACCTTCCCAATCTTTTTGCGGAGCAAGGCGAATACGTGCGCCATTTGCACCACCACGCTTGTCGGAGCCGCGGAATGTTCTGGCACTGTCCCACGCAGTCGAAACCATCTCACTGATGCTTAAACCGCTTGATGCGATTTTTTCTTTTACTGCTTGAACATCATAACCAGTATTGCCCGCAGGGATTGGGTCTTGCCAAATCAATTCTTCTTTAGGAGCATCGGGGCCAATGTAGCGCGCCTTTGGTCCCATATCGCGGTGAGTCAGTTTAAACCAAGCGCGTGCGAATACTTCAGAGAAGTAAGCAGGGTCTTTGTGAAACTTGTCCGAGATTTTACGGTACTCGGGGTCCATCTTCATGGCCATGTCGGCATCGGTCATAATTGGGTTGTAGCGAATCGATGGGTCTTCTACATCAACTGGCTTGTCTTCTTCTTTAATATCAATCGGTTCCCACTGAAATGCACCGGCTGGGCTTTTTTTAAGTTCCCAGTCGTATGTTAGTAGTAAGTCAAAGAAGCCGTTATCCCACTTAGTTGGGTGAGTGGTCCAAGCACCTTCTATACCGCTAGAAACAGTGTCGCGACCGATGCCGCGCTTGGTTTTGTTTGTCCAGCCAAAGCCTTGCTCTTCAAGTTCAGCGCCTTCGGGGTCTTCTCCTAAAAGCTCGGCATCGCCGTTACCGTGACATTTACCGACCGTGTGACCACCTGCTGTTAAAGCAACGGTTTCTTCATCGTT
>JAWUVN010000108.1:0-9254 GCA_034112345.1 Bermanella sp.
TTCATTTCTTTTGCATTCCCATCTTGACGGTGGGTTTTGCTTGTTCCATACGGTAAACAGTTTTTTCTCTTTTTTAGACAGTTTTAATTTGTAGCGCTGTGCCATGTAAAAGTAGGTGCGGGCGATGGCGCCTTTGCTGTGTTGTGGGGGTTGTACTTGTTTGTTTTTAAAGTCTACCACCATGTCGCATTGGCCATATTGGGTGGGTAGCCCATTCCATTGGCTAAAGCGGTAGTTTGATCGGTCGCCGTTTACTTCGCCTATGGCGGGCACTAGGTTGTGCATGTCGCCTTCCATCTGTTTAAACACGGGGTCACGTTTGCAGGCTTTGCGGCGGCCTTGTTGCCAGCATTGGCGTTGGTGGCCAAAGGCCCAGGCGGGCATGACGTGTTCCCATTCTATTCGTGATGCGCGCTTTTTCTGTTTGCGTACTTGGTAGCCGCAGCTGTTTAGGTCGGGTTTGAGTTTTTTGCCCTGGTAATTGAAATCGCAGCCGCAGTAAAAGCTGGTTTGGTGCTGGCCTTTGTACATGGCGGCTAGTTGCTTTTTGGCTTGTGAAAAGGTGGCGGCTTGGCTGGAATGAAACGCAAGCAAGCTGATAACGAGTACGAATAAAGATGGGGTATATTTGGTCAATGCATTCAAATTATTAGTAATTAAGTATGGGTATTGTAGTCAAGGGTAAGACGAATGTCTTAGAAATTTTAATGATTTAGCATGTAAAAGAATGTACCCACCGTGTGCTGAATTTTATTTGCAAGGTAGTGGGCAACGAAACGGGTTTACAGAGTGTGTTAAAGCTGAAATTTAGGGCGTTTGTTCAGTACACACATGTGGTTGGGCGGTAATGTTTAGGTAGATTTTGTATGCTTGGCATCGCAACTGACCAGTGGTGTGGCGTTGGGTTTTTGAAAGGTTTAGGTTGGTGATTAAAGAGGGTGATTGAAATCCACTTTAAGTTTTTAAAAAGGCAGCCCCATAGGTAAATGATTTCACCTATGGGAAAAAGTAGGACAAGGATTTAAATGGTAGTGCAATTAAAAATTAAAAAGCAGCTTAACTTTTAATTGCGCTTGCTTGTCGGTATCCACTAAAAGAGGGGATGACAGCCACAATAATGGATGCACTGATCATGGCCGCCATTAAATACAGGCTTTGCTCGGTAAAAAAATTCATTTCAATGTGCAGTCCGAAGTGTGATACCAAATAATCTTGTAAAAATAGTAAACTACACGCCAGAATCCCTGCACCAAACACACAGCTTAGCAGTGTAATCAGTAGCGCTTCGAATTGAATCAGTAAAAATAAAAAATACGGCGGCGCACCAATCACACGAAGCAGGTGTATTTCACGGCGGCGCTCACGAATAGATGCAAGCAGCATGGCGCTAACCCCTAAGCACGCGGCTACAAAAACCAATGCAGATACCAGCAGAAGTGTATTTTCTAATACGCTCATCATTTGCCAAAGTTCAGATAATGCGACGCCTGGCAAAATAGCCACTAAGGGTTCTTGTGGGTATTCGTTGATGGTTCTTTGAAATCGGAATGTGGCCATTTTTGATTTAAGCCCCAACATAAATGCGGTGATGCTTTTGGGTTGTAGTTTTAATTGTTCGAACGCTTTTTGGCTGATCGCATTGTGGTGGGTTTTTACTCCTTGTTGCCAATCAATATGTATGGCTTCGATGCCTTGAAGGCTCACATGCAGTGTTTGGTCTACGGGTGTTCCTGTGGCGGCCAAAATACCAACCACGGTAAATGGCCGATCATCGTGCATGCTAAAACTTGTGGCGGCGATGCCATGGGCTAATGCAACTTTATCGCCTAGTTTGTAATCCAGTTGTTGGGCAACATCAGCGCCCAATACCAGATCAAATAGCTGATTAAATTCACGCCCTTTCGAAAACATTAGGTTATGTTGTTTGCCATAGTTGAAGTGCTTAAAATAATCTTGGGTTGTACCCAATACACGATAGCCTTTGTGTGAGTCGCCAAGGGATATGGGAATGGCCCATTTTACTTGATCGCTGTTGGTAATGTTTTTGTAACTTTCCCATTGGATATTATTTGTTGGCGAGCCAATTCTAAATACCGAATATAACAGTAGATTAAGGCTACCTGTTCTTGCGCCAACAATGAGGTCAACACCAGAAACGGTGTTCGAGAAATTTTCTTTTGTTTGGTTGCGAACATGCTCAACACCCAATAAAACAAAAATACTGACTGTCATGGCCATAAGGGAGAGCACAACTGAGCCTTTACGGTCTAGTAAGCTTTTTAGAGCAAGTTTGGCGAGCATTATTCTGACTCCTCTAATAGATTGATATCGATTAAGGATTCAACTTTATTAAAATAGCTTGATAGTGACAGGTCATGACTGACAAACAGTAACGTCATTTTATTATCGGTGACGATAGGCATTAAGAGTTTCATAAATGCGTCTCGGTTAGCCGCATCTAACGAAGACGTTGGCTCATCTGCTATCAGTAATTGAGGTTTGTTAATCAATGCGCGTGCAATGGCCACTCGTTGTTGTTGGCCAACGCTGAGTTCGCCGGTGGGTTTGTACCATTCTTTTTCTGATATGTTTAAAGCGTTAAATAGGGTTTTAATTTCTGGGATTAGTGCGTTTGTTTTTTTCTTCTTTGAAAATTGCGTCGCCAGCAGTACATTATCAATGGCATTAAGGTAAGGGATTAAATTAAATTGCTGAAACACATAGCCAATATGGGTGGCACGAAACCGATCTCGTTGTCGGCTGTTCATTTTATCTAGGCGCTGACCAAGAACCGTTACCTGACCATTACTGGGTGTGAGTAAGCCGCTTAGTAATCCAAGTAAGGTTGATTTTCCGCAACCCGATGGGCCGTGAATAAAAACGTGTTCGCCATCAGCCAGAGACCAGAAGGGTATATTTAATACGGTGTGATCAGGCTGATCTGAATAATGGAACCGGATATTGGAAAGTTCAATGGCCATCACGTTCCTTAAGAATTTAGGGGTTGAAGTTACACTGAGGAAATTGAATGATATAGTGTAACATTGATAAATGAAATCAATTACTTAATTTTGGCGTGATCAATACTATGCTGCGAATGTTGAATGTAATCTGTTTAGGTATATCCGTGCTGATGTTATCAGCCTGTGAACAATCGGATGAGGTGACGGCCAATGAAAACCCTCAAACGGCATTGACTGAATCAGAAATGGGATTGATTGCTCCACAAAAAGTGATTAAAACTGAGTTGGTAACTGAGCCGCCATCGTCTGCCGATATAACCGAATTAGAAGTGCTGCCTGCGTCTACCTTTAAAACCCTTGAGTGGACCGACTTAATGCCAAAGGGTGATTTAGATGCGCTGCTGAATCCTCCTAGTTATGTGACCGATGTTGAAGATGGTTCATTCGAAGATCAAATCAGTAATCAAATACAAAGCAGCATTGCGAATGCCAAGGATGATCGTTACCAGCAAGCATTGGCTTCAGTGGATATTATTGCAGAAATGGACGGTAAGGGAATTCGAATTGCAGGCTTTATTGTGCCCTTGGAATTTGATGATGAACAAACCATTACTCAGTTTTTTCTGGTTCCTTTTTTTGGCGCCTGCATTCATGTGCCGCCGCCGCCCCCGAATCAAATAATTTTTGTTAATTACCCTAAAGGCATCAAGTTAGAGACTTTGTATGACCCATTTTGGATTTCGGGAATTTTAAAGACATCCCTAGTTGAAAATGAAACGGCCACCTCCGCTTATAGTATGCAGATGCAATCGTTTGAAGCTTACACTGAATAAACCATGGTTTTTGGTTCGCCAAACGTGTGTAGTGGACAGCAACGCTGGCGATTTTAAGAGTGGTAAATACAACGTATTTTTATGTTTTTAGTGACACTAAAATATTTTGTAGGGGTGAATATAATACGGCTGACATATCAGCCGTATTAAAGCTCATTGGCTAATTTTTTATACCCTTCAACAAGCGTATGATTTGCAGACACCACGGATTCAGAAAAACTTGCATATTCTGGTGGCACTTTTTCTATTGAATCAAGATTGAAACCTGGGCCAATGTTCATCATTGGTGGTACGTGATAGTTTTCTGGAAGATCAATTCCGTCTATCACGCAGTTATGACGAACGACACATCCGCTGCCAATTTCGGTACGAAACACCACGCTATTAAAACCAATAAATACATCGTTTCCTATGGTACATGGCCCATGCACAATAGAGCGATGAGCAATGGATGTGCGTGCTCCGATGGTAACAGCCGCACCTGCTTTAGAATGTATAACCACGCCATCTTGAATGTTAGAACCTTGTTTAATCCTGATGGGTTCCATCGAGCCTGCTTGATTCACTTCATCGGCACGAATAACGGCATAAGGCCCAACAAATACGTTGTCTTCGATAATTACGTGACCACAAACAATTGCCGTTGGATCGATAAACGCTTTTTCTGAGACATTTGGATAATGCCCTGACGGATTTTTTCTTAGCATGTTACTTCTCTTTATTTATAAAATATAAAGGCATGGGGATTTGTCATTTTGGATCAGTGCATCGGCCCACGAAAGGCCTAATTATAAAAGCCTGTATAGTCAGGCGATCATATTACTTAGAATGTAAGCATGCTCAAACAATAGATTAAGCCGCTTTAGATGAGCATTCATCGCATAAGCAATTGAGTTCTAATTGCGGGCTAACAAGATGGTAGCCTGCATCTTTTACGGTTGATTTTAGCTCTGAAATAGTAGATTTACTGATGCTGATTTCTTTAACCTTGCTACAGGTGCCACAAATTAAGAATTGAGGAATATCGTGCGCGTGGTCACAACTGATGTGCGCGCATGCCACGTATTTATTGGCTAAATTAAGTTTGTGTACAAGCTTTTCATTTTCTAAAAACTCTAATATGCGATAGACCGACATAGCAGGGATACTTTCGTTGAATTTTTCTTTGCATACATCGATGAGTTCATAAGCCGACAGTGCTTTTTCAGATTGCACAAGCCCTGCTAAAACGTGTTTTCTTTTATCGGTTAGCCGAACACCGTGATCCTTACAATGGGATTCTGCATGCTGAATAATGCTATCAATACTTTCCATAATGATTACCTAAACACGATGGTGCGATTATCGGGAATGAGTGTCGCCGCGCCTTGTTGCGTTTGCTTTATCCACATAGCCTGGATTTTATGAATACCAGGGAAGACGTTAAATAAAGCAAGGGTTATAGATGACAAGGGAGCGCTAGTTTTACAGCGGTATTGATAGTTTGCAATCACTTCTTGGTGGTTTTTATTTTGGTCGTGCTCTTGGTCGTGATTTTGGTTTTGGTTATGGTTTTGATGATTATGTTCTTCGTGATCATGCTTATGTTGTTCATCATGCATCTCGCTTTGATGGGGATCGCTTTGATGGTCGTGCGAGGTGTGATGGGTGTCCATAATGCTTGATAGATCTAGCGAGGTTTTAATATGTTGGCAATCGGCATTTGGCAGTACAAAAAGTGCATTATGTTGCTGAAGTGTTTTTGTTAGTTTTTCAACGGCCGCTATGTCTTTTAATGAAGTTGCTTTGTGCTCAAAGCCAACCAAGTTCATGGCGGGTGATATAAGCTGAATCTCAAGGGATTCACCTTCGGCGGCTATCGTTAACTCAGACACGCCATGAACGTGTGCGTTAAGCGAAGGTGCTTGATTTTGAGCTTGGGTAGGCAGAGTTGATACTGCAAAAGCCGCGGCTATTGATACTATGATTAAAGTGTTCATAAAGCGTTTACCAATTTTTTTATCGCGGCTGTTGCGTGTTTAATCGTTAATAAAATCAAGGGTTAATAATAATCGGCGTGCTTCATTTGATAGCTGAGGTGAGCGATGAATCAGGCCTGCCCCTTCATTTTCATGCCAAAGCTCACCTTTTAATAAGGCAACATCCCCTTGGTGTAATTGCTGAATATCGTCAGTGCTTTTAAATAGCCCTGATTGCTCATCGGTTTTCCCTTGATTTCCCGCTCCTAATTTACTGCGGTCAGCTGCAAGGTGAGGCAGCCATTCTGTGGCAATTCCCTGATAAGTTGTGACGAGCCGACAGGGGACTCGATCAACGTGAAACCTTGGGCACATTGCACGATCTAATGCGGTTAATCTTAAGCCTGCATGTTTAAGATCAAACAAGCAGCAGAACATATCAACCAGTTGTGCGATGTCTTTGCTTAGTATTGCTGCAAATGGCGTAGAACCCAAGGCTTTATTGATAGCTTCTTCGGCATTTTGTGGTGTTACCACCACGGATATTTGCAGTGTCGGCTTGGCCAAAAGAACGGCGGAAGCTGCTGTTGCTTGCATATTTTTTGATGGTCGCTGCCAAATAACAATGTTGGCATCTTCTTGAAATATATCTGCAAGCACGTCTGGTTGATTGCCTTCTATTACTCGTGAGAGATTAGCAGGCTTGGCCGGTGATATTAATGCGCTCATTGGTTATCTCCCCATTCAGGGAAGGGGTCGTTAAGCGTGGCCCAGTATTCTTTGCCTTTAAGTAAGTCATCTTCTGATAGCAGGCAATCATCTAGGGCATTTGTCATTGCTTGTTGATCAAGCCCTTGACCAATGAATACCAGTTCTTGTCGCATATCACCAAAGGGTTCTTCCCATTGCTCTTGTATATTGGTTAGGGTCTCTTGGTCAGTGGGCCAGTTTTCTTTTGGAATCGATTTCCAAAACATGCCGGCAAAACCATAACGTGCAATGCCACCAGCCTGGCTCCATTGCCCAGCAAACTCAGGGCGAGAGGCTAACCAAAAATACCCTTTTGAGCGGATGAGTTTTCCAAACCTTTGAGTATCATGAAGCAGTTGATAAAATTTTTCGGGATAAAACGGTCGGCGCGCTACATAAGCAAAGCTGCTGATTCCGTATTCTTCAGTTTCAGGTACATGCTCGCCGCGCATTTCTTTAAGCCAGCCGGGTGCTTGCTGAGCGCGTTCAAAATTAAATAGGCCTGTGCTGAGTATGTCTTCGGTGGGCACTTGTCCGTGGCGAATAGGAATGATGCGCGCGTGGGTGTTTAGGCTTTTAAGAATGGCTGTTAATCTTGCAACATCCGACGGATCGACCAAATCTGTTTTGCTAATAAGAAGTACGTCAGCAAACTCAACCTGATCAACTAGAAGGTCGGCGACACTGCGTTCGTCATCTTCACCCAGAGATTCGCCAGATTCTTGTAGGTATTTTGCTTCGTCGTAATCTTTTAAAAAGTTAACGGCGTCGACTACTGTAACCATGGTATCTAGAGTGGCAACGTCGGAAAGTGAAACGCCGTTTTCATCTTCAAAGGTAAAGGTTTCGGCAACCGGTAGTGGCTCTGAAATACCTGTAGATTCAATCACTAGGTAATCAAATTTACCTTCTTTGGCTAATTTATTAACTTCTAGGAGTAAGTCTTCGCGCAGGGTACAACAAATGCACCCGTTGCTCATTTCGATCAGCTTCTCTTCTTTGTGACTCAGAGATACTTCACTTTTCACCATGGCTGCATCGATGTTGATTTCACTCATATCGTTCACAATAACCGCTACTTTTTTGCCTTGGCGGTTATTAAGAATGTGGCTAAGTATGGTTGTTTTACCTGCCCCAAGAAAGCCAGAGAGTACGGTGACAGGTAGTTGTTGCATGTTGGGTTCTCCAGGTGGATATAAAATTATTGATGTTATGATATAACGTAACATTTGCATAGGCAAGCGCTTGAAGCTGTCGCTAGAACCGGTAAACCCTGAAAGAGCCCGTGTGCACGGATGGATAATATGTTTGAAACAGAGTTGAGCAGGGGGGATTCAATCAAAAATGTGTTGTTTTATTGGTCCCTAAAAAAGTTTATAGGTGGGTGTTGTTAGGGTGTCGCGGAAGGGTGAATGCTAATTAACTCATGCGATGGGGCGTTGTATTTTACTAAGCTCAAATCCGTAAGACTGAGGTTGCTGGATAAAGGTTTGATTGTTTTTGTGGGCAGTATTTATTTTTAGATTAACTTTTCTTACGGACACAAAAAAGCCCAGTCCTTTGTATGTACGTTTGTGTTCTATATTTTGGCTTTCCTATGGTTTGATTAACCATATCCGATGCCGTAGTCGTATTTTAATATAGGCACTAATAACATGCGTATTTATTATGAATAGTATACCTAGGTGCATTCAAATGGATGTTTAATCTCTGTAGTGTGTATTTCTCTACAATTTCGAAGATTCTAGTAAACCAAAACTGTGCATGTTTATTGCTAACCTTTATGTATACGTTAATTAATTTCATACATAAGGTACGAATATGAACTTTGACTTACATAGCGAAGACACTCGCCAGCCATTACCGCCGTTTACCAAAGAAAGTGTTATAACAAAAATACGGGCTGCAGAAGATGCGTGGAATAATAAGAATCCTGAAAAAATTGCCACGGCTTATAGCTTAGATAGTGAATGGAGAAATCGCGATACGTTCATTAAAGGTCGCAAAGGAATAGTCGATTTTTTAACGGGAAAGTGGGGCCGAGAATTAGAATACCGCTTGATAAAAGAGCTTTGGGCTTATCAAGAAAATCGTATTGCAGTGCGCTATGTTTATGAATGGCATGATAAGAATGGAAACTGGTTTCGCAGTCACGGTAATGAAAACTGGGCCTTTAATGAAAAAGGCCTGATGACTGAGCGTCATGCGAGTATCAATGATATAGCGATACAAGAAAGTGATCGGAAATTTCATTGGCCACTTGGGCCTAGACCACAAGATCATCCTGGGCTTACTGAGCTTGGGTTATAAAAACAATGATCAAGGGGGTTGTGAATTTGATTTTAAATTATTGACGTTAAGTACACGGTAAGACTTGGGTTTAACGGTTTGTTGGATACCAGATAGTTTATCCGTGACTTCGGCTATGAAGGGTGGGTTTAGATCTTTTTATATTTTCAATTTACTTTTCTTGCAGATACAAAAAAGCCCAGTCCTTTGCAAACAAGGCTGGGCTTATTTGACGCTGCTAAAAATTAATTAAGCACCGGATTAGCATGGTTAGCTCTTCAGCTATTCCCTCAAACAACGTTTCAATTCAAATGTAATCGAAACAGAATTTGGTGGAGATGGCGGGGTTCGAACCCGCGTCCATCGTCACTCCCCTCTCGGCTCTACATGTTTATTCTCTTTACTAGATTAACCCATCACCGCCCAAGAGACAGGGTGTTTAGGGTGAGCCAAATACTTAT
>JAWUVN010000109.1:0-26032 GCA_034112345.1 Bermanella sp.
TCTAGCGAGGTATATTCTGTGCTGAAATAGATGTTACCCGGATCATAGGTAAAACCAAGGCTAGTAAAGCTACCGCCTAGGCCATTATCTTTTGCACCGTATAAGGCAATGGCTTGTTGCAGTGAATCGTCCACCACCCCAACACTCGCAGCCGAATAGGACGCTTTTGCGCTCCAAGTATCGGCTTGTAATGAACCGTTTAATGACATTAAATCTGTTAGATCGGTGAGCTCCGATGTTGAGCGACCATATGCAAATTGAACCGTCGCACTAAGGTCGCCGATATCGGTGTTGTAGCTTAGGTCGAAGCCTTCCATATTGGCAAAAGGCGTCAGCGTGGAATAGCTCTCGTTAGGCATTTTTGCCCAAGGAACAGCGTAACCAACATCTAAGAATTCTGACAGCATAAATGCGGGTAGGCGAATGCGCCCTACTTTAGCAGTAAGCCCGTTATTAAAGTCGTGTTTAAAATAGGCCCACTCAGCGCTTGTCTCCCAGTTATTTTCACCGCGAGATACCAGCTGTGTAACAACGCTGTTTTGGCTATCGATGTTAAATGTCATTTGTACGCCAATTTTACTAAAGCGGCCAAAGTTTAGATCATCATTTACACCATTGTACGCAACTTCTTCGTCGGCTACTGACATACCAAAGGTGGCAAAGCCATTCACACGAAAGCGTTGATCCTGTTCAGCTATGCGCTGGTTCAGCTTTTGAACCTGCCTATTCAACTGATCGACAGTGGCTGCCTGAGACGTCATGCTCGCTGCGATCAGCGGGATGGCGGCATAAGTTAGATGTTTAATGCCCATATCATTTCCTTGTGATTGATAGTTAGGTAAAACGGCTTAAATACGGATGCTATATATAGGTATAGCAGAGATGTTAAAAAGGGCTATTTTTGAAGGTGACCTTAAAAATATTTTTTTGAGTGGAGCTTTAGCGTACTTAGAATTTTAATATGAATCGATCATAAGCGATTGATATAAAATATAAAAAATGAACATTTGGAAGTTGGGTTTACAGTAACGCTATAAAAAATTACGAAGGGATTACTCTAGCTAAAAATTTATATGTTACGTACTAGTAACAGGGGTACATGAAATAAATATATTAGTGTTTAAATATGTATTTTTATTTTTTCTTTACATAATTTCTTGGAATGAAAACCCCTACTATCACGCTTGCTGTGAAAGTAGGGGTGTTGCATTAAAACCTAAGGTTTAAATACCACTTTAACAGTACCATCAACGGCACCTTCATCAATGTAACCAATCAAGTTAGGATTGTTAGATACCATGTTTTTAACATCGGCATCACCACCCACAACTTGTGGTGCTTGACCTTTACCTGTGAAAATCAAGCGAGACCAATATGATTTTAATTGGGCTTCTGATTTTTTCACAACGTTTGAATAAAACGCACCACGTGCTGGTGTGCCTTCTTCTTGGTCAACCGGAATAGCGGTTACGCCACCCAGATCTTTCTTTTTACCCAGAAACACTTTTACAACATCGGCACCGGATGATGCCACTAATGAACTGCTTGCACCAACAACGGCTACCGCACCTGCGTGAGCCAATGAAACACTTGCAGTAAGAGCAAGAGCGGTTAAGATTTTGTTAGATAATTTCATAATGTACTCCCCCTTAAAAAACTGTGTCAATTGTGAAGCTAACAACATTGGCTTTTCCATCACTTGGAAAGGTATCGGATTCTGTAAATTCACCAGCGGTATCACCAGTATCAATTGAATCCAGTTGCAGTTTCAAAGCAACACCGGATTTAATATCATAGCGTACACCTAGTCCAATACGGGTTTGCTCGGTGTTAATTCCAGCTAGGATTGCATTAGCTCCAGCTAAGCCACCGATCGTAGTTGTAGCCCCTGGGGCAACTTCAGCTGAGGCGACACGCTTACTGTTATCAGTGGTTTCTTCAAAGGCATACGTAGCATACGGCATCCATTGTCCAATACGATAGCCGCCCATGGCGTAATAGCCGTCTTGGTCTGAAAACACCCCGTCAACTGTAAGGGATGTGTATTCAGTGATAGCCAAAATGGTGCCGTTATCGTACATGGCCGCTAGCCCTGCAAACGTTCCTTTAAAGGAGCCAGAGATTTGCTCGCCGGTTAGGTTAGTAGCAGATAAGACCAGATTAATCTTTGTAATTTGCTCTTCAGTGTCGCTACCCTCAACGATATCCACACTGGCTTGTGAATAGCCTGCGCGTAACGTTAGTTCGCCGTTTGTCATTGAATAGTTGAAGGCGATTAAATCACTAGAAACCAATTCTTCGCCGATTGCTTTACCATATTGAGCTTGGATAGTTGAGGTCCAGTCGCCCATATCGATATCGTATGAGACGTCAACAGCATCAAAGTTAGAGGAAGCTTCTAATACACCATAAACTTCAACCGGGGCTTGGGTCCATGGCATGGCGTAGCCAACGTCAACGTATTCCGATAAAAGGTAATTGGGTTTGCGTAAACGACCAATTTTGGCGGTTATGCCATTGTCAAAACCGTGTTTAAAGTACATCCACTCGGCTTTGGTGTTGAAATCATTTTCACCTCGAGATACAAGCTGTGTAATAACAGAGCTTTGATCGTCGATGTTGAACGTCATTTGTATGCCGGCTTTGGTGTAACGACGTAGGTTAATGGCATCACTGATGCCACGATGATAGTCTTCTTCAACATCACTTTGAACTAGACCAAAGCTGGCGAAGCCATTGACTCGAAAGCGTTGATCTTGCGCAGCAATGCGCTGATTCATTTTTTGTACTTGCTTATTCAGTTGATCGACAGTGGCTGCCTGAGACGTCATGCTCGCTGCAATCAGCGGGATGGCGGCATAAGTTAGATGTTTAATGCCCATATCATTTCCTTGTTATTGATAGTTAGGTAAAACGGCTCGAAGACCGATGCCATATATTGGGTATAGCAGATATATGAGAAAGGTCTAAAAAAGTGCGTTTTTTACTATAAAGGCATCGGTCTTTTTTGAGAGCGCACCAAAAACGAATGGTAAAGGCGTGTTTTTAATATACTCCTGGGCGTTTTAATTGATCATTAAATGATGAGAATCTGTGACCTTAGTGGCCATATATGCGATGCAGCCTACCAATCCTTTTGGCTTTGGTTTTTAATAGGGCCATAAATAGAAAAGCGATTAAAAACATCATGCATATCCATATTTTAGGTATTTGCGGCACGTTTATGGGGTCTTTGGCGCAGCTTGCGGTTGCCCAGGGTCATAAGGTGACGGGGTCTGATCAAAACGTATACCCACCCATGAGCACTCAGCTCGAAAATGCAGGTATTGAGATTACTCAGGGGTTTTCTTGTGACCAGCTTAAGCCTGCCCCTGATCTTGTTGTGATTGGCAATGCCATGAGCCGCGGAAATGAAGCGGTTGAATACGTACTAAATAAGCAAATACCCTATACATCGGGCCCAGCTTATTTGTCAGATTACATATTAAAAGATAAGTGGGTAATGGCCGTGGCAGGCACTCACGGTAAAACCACCACCACCAGTATGTTGGCCTGGGTGTTAGTAGACTGTGGGTTTAAGCCTGGTTTTTTAATTGTCGGCGTGCCTAAAAACTTTGGTGTATCAGCCCGTATGGGCGAAAGCGACTTTTTTGTAGTAGAAGCCGACGAATACGACAGTGCCTTTTTTGATAAGCGTTCTAAGTTCGTGCATTACCATGGTCGTACTGTCATTTTGAATAACCTTGAGTTTGACCATGCGGATATTTTTAAAGACATTGAGGCCATTAAAACGCAATTTCATCACCTAGTTCGCACGATCCCCAGTGATGGCCAAATTATTTACCCAGAATCAGAAACCCGCATTGTCGAAACTCTCGCGCAAGGGTGTTGGACCCCAACAAGCGTAATCGGTAAGGATTGGGGCTTTGAGTTAATAGACCAAGCAGGCTCACACTTTACTGTGTATAAAGCAGGGGAAAAAGTAGGCGAAGTAAACTGGGCTCAAACGGGTCAACATAATGTAATGAATGCTTTGGCCTGTATTGCAGCGGCTTATCATGTGGGCATATTGCCGGCTGATTCGATAAGCGCCCTTAATCGCTTTGAAGGGGTTAAGCGTCGCATGGAGCTGGTAGCCGATGTAAATGGCATTCAGGCATACGATGATTTTGCCCATCATCCAACAGCTATTAAGAGCACGCTGGCAGGCATTAAGCGCACCGGTAATTACAAACGCGTTTGGGCTGTCATTGAACCAAGGTCGAATACCATGCGTATGGGTGTGCATAAGGCAGCTTTACCGCAATCCATAGAAGACGCAGACGATGTCATTTGGTTTCAACCCAAGGGTTTGGATTGGGATATCGAATCCGTTGTTAGCGAATGCACGGCACAAGGGCATAAATCAGTTTTGTTTGACGACATAGACGCTATAATCGCGCACCTAGTTGAGCACGCAGAGTCAGGCGATGCCATCGTATTAATGAGCAACGGTGGCTTTGGTGGTATTAATCAAAAACTGGCGACGGCTTTAGCAGGTTAATACTATATACGCTTATGGTTTGCCATGAGTTATAAGCACAGGCCTTGACCCTAAATAGATAGGAGCGTAAACCGTTGAATAAACCAATAACACTTGCCATAACCGGCGCGTCTGGCGCACCTTATGCGTTGCGATTATTGCAGTGTTTGGTAGCGGCTGAGCGCACTGTTTATGTCATGGTTAGTAAGGCTGCACAGGTGGTGTTTGCAACAGAGTCTGATATTAAGCTGCCGGGCACGCCACAAAAGATGCAGTTGTACCTGACCGAATTATTTCAAGCAAAAGAAGGCCAAATACAGGTCTTTGGCCGGGAGCAATGGTTTGCTCCTGTGGCCAGTGGTTCAGGGCGTAACGGGCCTATGGTGGTGTGTCCATGCAGCACCAGTACTTTAAGTGCCATTGCCACTGGGGCCAGTAATACACTTATTGAGCGAGCGGCCGATGTGGCCTTAAAAGAAAAACGCCCATTAATACTGGTGGTCAGAGAAACGCCTTTAAGCTCGATTCATTTAGAGAACATGCTAAAGCTGTCAAATCTAGGTGTGACCATTATGCCAGCCAGTCCAGGGTTTTATCATGAGCCTAAATCCATCGAAGATTTGGTTGATTTTATGGTGGCTCGTATATTAAACCATTTACAAATAGAACAAGCGCTTATGCCATATTGGGGTGAGTGAGTTAATGTATTTTATATTTTTAGTTTAGGAAGCATGTTTATGAATATTACAGAACGCGATATCAAGGTTGCCATTATTGCGGCCATAGGGGCGTTTGTATTGTCGGTGGTGATGCTGGATATGAAAGGCTACATCGTGCATACAGATAAAGAAGACCAAATGGTGATAGAAACCTTCAAATTGATGAAAATTGGTGTTGAGGGTTCAACTCAAATTTCTTCAAAGTCGTCTAATAAAGAAGCCTTTTGTGCTGACGGGTATTTATTAGTAAGACCACAAAAGAATAAATCGGGTGAGTCGGTAGCGGGTATTTTAGTGAATGATAAAAACCGCCCAGTACCTTGTTCAACTGAGTTGTCTGCGCCAGGTAAGTAATAAGTTGTATATAAAATCGGCTTATTGATAGATTGAGTTGGCATGGCTGTGTTTTACACGGCCAAGCAGGTTGATTTTTTAAAGCGTAAGCATACAATCCTGCGTGTTAATGGATCTAACTCGAATGAGTTGTATGTAGAGAAGTCGATGGATAACAATAATAATAAAGACCTAATATCAAAGCTTGAGCGTGAGATTTGGCTATTCGAGCAGTGGCTAACAGCCATTGATAACCAGGATGGCGATACACAAAAGCGCATTAAAGTGGCTTATCAAGAGTGCATTGTGGCGCGTAAGGCCAAATTGGATGAACTAGAGTCCCAGCTTTCTGTGGAGCAATCGGTGTTTTCAGAAAAATCTGCAAAACAGGCGTTAAAAGCCTAAGCACCCTGAGTGACTTTCTGTTTGCCTCTGATACAATCAAAAAAAATAATAACTATAAAGCAGTGTTCCCAATGGGTAAATTTGCCTTTTTACTGATTACATTTGGTGTATTTGGACTGATTAGTTCATACAGCCAAGCGAAGGACCTTGATAGTGACGGTGATGGTATTTTTGACCGTTACGAGCGCATGTTAAACACCGACCCTAATAATCCAGCCAGCACACCCGCCGATTTAGACCAAGACCAGATTCCAGATGAATATGATTTAGATATGGATGGCGATGGGGTGAATAATTGGCAAGACCCTTTTCCTCGTAACGCTCAAGAATCAGCCGATGTAGATGGCGATGGCGTGGGTGACAGCGAAGATACCGACAGCGACGGCGATGGCTTTACCAATGCCGAAGAAAAACTAGCTGGAACCAGTCCGTTTAATCCAAGAAATTTCCCAGATAAAGAAGGGCCTGTTATCGAATTGTCAGAACTGCCTGAAAACAGTGAAACCCGAATTATGAATATTCGAGGTATGGCACTTGATTTGGGTATGGGAATGAAAAAGATTCAAGTAGTAAATGCCGAAGGTGATATTTTTCCTGGTCACTTTGAGTACACCACGCACTTTAAAGTAAAAGTAAAACTAAGTAAGGGTGAAAACCAACTGCAGGTAGCTGCTTTTGATAAGGCTAATAATGTAAGTAGGCAGTTTGTAAATATTAGTTATTAATGTTGTTGGTATTTCGTCAAAACAAATAAACAATAAAAAACCGAAGTTGTTATGACTTCGGTTTTTTTGTGCCATAAATATATTTAGGTTAGTTATCAAATGCCATTAAGCGCAAGGCTGTTTTTTGCTGTTTAACTAGGTGGCTAGAAGCACGACGTAAAAACTGCTCTGTATTTTCATTGGATTCTAACGTGGCAAACCCGGTGACCAATTGTAGGTCGCCTACATCTTGCCATTGCACAGGATGAATGTTTTTTAATACCCGTTCTTTTAAAACAATCGCGCCTTCTATGGGGCAGTTTGGAAGTAATATATAAAAGGTGCCATTGCCGTTGTGAAATATCTCATCGCCTGCTCGTAATAAATTATTAACGGCTTTATGAAAATCTTTTAATAAGCGTTCGCTGGTGTTGTTGCCATGAATGTCTTGAATTTGTTGGTAGTCTTCAATTGTAATGGCTAATAAAGACAGCGTTCTGTTAGTGACGGCACTGCGTGCAATCTCTTGGTTCAGTTTTTCAACCATGTAGCGGTTGTTGTAAGCACCAGATTGATAGTCAGTGACTGCACGGCTTAATAAGTTTTTTCGTTTTACTGTATTGATATAAGCATAAGCAAGAGAAGATGTGCCCAGCGCCATGTAAATTAAAATTAAACGAATGGCTTCGGTGATCTCGTAAAACAACCAAATTTGAATCGAGGTACTGGCCATAAATGCCATGTTTAGAGTCAATGCCCAGCGCATTGGTAGTATGAAGTAGCAAATAATAGGAAAGACAAACGCTAGGTGAATAGTGTGTTCAGTCGCAATACTTAGCTGGTATTGAATGATGGTTGCAATGGACGTTAATATGAGAATATTGGCATATTTACTATAAGCCTGTTCGCGATTTAAGAATAAAAAAATAGCAGCCGGAGTATATATGCCCACTTTTATCATAGTTAAAAACATCGCATCATAATAACCAAAAAAATAATGGCTGATGGTAAGTAAAAAACTGGCCCCTGCGAGTAAGCCATACAGTAGGCTGACCGCGGGGTCTTTGGCCATGCTAATTTGAAACATGTATCAACTCCTGCTGAGATAGCTGAATAAGTGAGTCTGATGTATCGTCCACATTTAAACTGGCAAATCCAAAGGATGTATTTTCTGAGTGCGCAATATTGGCGTCGCGGACTATTTTTTTTGCAATCTCTTTTGCTTCTTGAGACGTGGCGTGAGGCAATATAATTGAAAAATTTTGATTGTTGATTCGGTAGTACTGATCAAAGAGTCTTAAATGTTTACTGATGGCCTTTGCATAGGCGGCGGCTCGTTCTTCGCATTCTTCTTTGCTGGCGTTTTTTTTATTAGGTGGCGTTTGAATATGCATTAAAAGCAGCCCTGTGCCTTCGCGTTCGGCTCGAATAATTTCGATGCTTAAAGCAGGGCGTAAAAATTGCTCTAATTGTGCCCCTGTATGTATGTCTCGACCCACAAGTGGCTCTAATAATTTATTGGTTCTGGATTTAACCATCGCAAGAAAAAGCGATACGGTGGATATAACGGCCAAGCTAAAAATAATTTGGGCTTCATGCAGGGGTGGTGCTACTTGCGTAATGATATAAAGCGCAACGGGTATATAGGCAAGAACCATATAGATGGCAGGCTTTAGTTTAAATAGAAAAAAGGCCGTAATAGGATAAAAGTAAATCCAGTATATGTTGTGGGCATGGCCATATTCTGAGGCAATGAGCGGATACAAGCCCACAATAATAATGAGCAGTCGATCAAAGTATCCGGCTGTCTTCACGATGTAGCCTGTCATTAAAAACAGCGCGTTTAAAATTAATAAGCCAGACAGGGTTAGAGTGCTCAGTGTGAGCAGTTTAGATGAAGCCTGATAATCAATATAGGCAATGACACCTAGGCCTAATCCCGAGATCAAGCAAAATAAGAGCTTGATGCGAATTGTCAGAATATAACTGTCCATGCGGGTCCTAAGAATCATATTTGGGTGATTCTGTCTATTAAGGGTATAATCGCTACTTTTCCGTAACTGATACTCGAAGGCAAGCGTATTTTAATCGCTTAGCCAATATATATGTCTTGGGTATCGTTTAGTTTAGGTATATATGATGGATGTTAAAGCCTACATGCAGCAAATTGGCCAACAAGCCCGTGCTGCAAGCTCTGAAATTGCAAAAGCGGATACTGGCCTTAAAAATTCTGCGTTATTGGCAATTGCTACTGCGATTGAGTCTAGCCGTGACGCACTAACGGCTGCCAATCAAAAAGACATGCAGCGTGGCCGCGATAATGGCTTAGATGATGCGCTGCTAGATCGCCTAGAGTTAACCCCTAGCCGTGTTGATGACATGATCATCGGCCTTAAGCAGGTGGCGGGTTTACCAGACCCTGTTGGCGGCATAACAGATATGGATTACATGCCAAGCGGTATTCAGCGCGGCAAGATGCGTGTGCCTCTTGGTGTGATTGGTATGATTTACGAATCTCGCCCAAATGTGACCATCGAAGCAGCCAGCTTATGTTTAAAATCAGGTAATGCCGTGATTTTACGGGGCGGCAGTGAGGCCATTGAATCGAATCAGGCATTGGCCACCTGTATTAGTCAGGCTTTAGCCGAAACGGGCTTGCCGCAGCATGTGGTTCAAGTGATTGAAACCACCGACCGTGCGGCCGTGGGTGAATTGATTACCATGGCTGAGTACGTAGACGTAATCGTACCCCGTGGTGGTAAAGGTTTAATCGAGCGTATCAGCAGTGACGCTAAAGTGGCTGTGATCAAGCACCTAGATGGTATTTGTCATGTGTACATTGATGACGATGCTGATATGACCAAAGCGGTGAACGTGGCTATAAACGCTAAGACACATCGCTATGGTACCTGTAATACAATGGAAACCCTTTTAGTCGCGCAATCAGTTGCGCAAAAGGTATTGCCGCAGCTATCAACAGCTTACGGTGAGCTAGGTGTTGAGCTACGAGGCTGCGAAAAAACCAAAAAGATTTTAGCTGATGTGATAAATGCAACCGCCGAAGACTGGGATACCGAGTATTTGGCGCCGATCTTATCGATTAAAATAGTTGATGGCTTAGCTGAAGCCATAACGCATATAAATAAGCACAGCAGTCAGCATACCGACAGCATTATCACTGAAAACTATACAAAGGCCCGAGATTTTATACGTCAGGTTGATTCAAGTTCGGTGATGGTGAATGCATCAACCCGTTTTGCTGATGGCTTTGAATACGGTTTGGGTGCTGAAATTGGTATCAGTACCGATAAAATACACGCTCGTGGCCCAGTAGGGCTAGATGGTCTGACATCGCAGAAATGGATTGTATTTGGTGATGGTCATATCCGTCAGTAATACTCAATCTGAGGGTTGTGTTAATGGCAACCCAGGCGGTGTTAGCCGCGTGATTTTGGGCGGCACATTTGACCCTGTGCACAGCGGGCATTTGGTCAGTGCTCAAGAGTTAGCGCAAAGAATGGGGTATTCAAGTATTACCTTGATGCCTTGCGGTCAGGCTTACCATAAGCAGGGCTCTACCGCCGCTAAGCATCGTTTGAATATGCTCAATATCGCCATACAAGATATTGATGCTTTATGTGTTGATGGTAGGGAGGTGCTTCGCGAAGGCGCAACCTATACTGTGGATACGCTTACTGAGCTTAGATATGAGCTTGGTCCAAATGCCCATATTGTTTGGGTGATGGGTACCGATGCTGCGCTATTGTTAGATAAGTGGTATCAGTGGCAACAAATTTTCACCTTGGCGAATGTCATCGTGATATCTCGGGCAGGAGAGCCCGAGTTAACCTTACCGCATTGGCCTGCAACGCAGGTGGATAACGTAGAAACATTTAAGCAGCATGCAAGTGGTTGTTATTTTCAAATTGGGTTAACCCCCATAAGCCTGTCATCTAGTGAAGTGCGTCAGGCAATTAACAATCATCAATCAGTGGATAACCATGTGCCACACGCTGTTATTGAATATATTGAGCAACATGGGCTCTACCGAGGTTTAAACTGAATCCAATGGATACAGATGCATTAAAAAAACTAGTGACTGAAGCACTAGAAGACTTGAAAGCTCAAGATATTTCTTTTATCGACGTTCGTGATAGAACGTCTGTTACCGATTTTATGGTACTTGCAACCGGTACATCTAGCCGTCACGCACAAGCCGTAGCCGATAGCGTTTCGTCAAGAACCAAAGAAGTGGGCATCATGCCAATAGGTTCTGAAGGGCGTGGTAACAGTGATTGGGTATTGATTGATTTGGGCGACATTGTTGTTCACGTTATGACGGCTCAGGCTCGTGAATATTATGATTTAGAACGCCTATGGGGCGAACCTCTTTCAGAGCAATAGTTGTAGTATTTAGCCATGAAAATTCGAATGATAGCTGTGGGCACAAAAATGCCTGCATGGGTAGAACAGGGGTTTAACGAATACGTTAAGCGCCTGCCTAATGATTGCAGAATTGAATTGGTTGAAATACCCATTGGCCCAAGAGGTAAAAACCAACCAGTGAGCAAGGCCATCGAAAAAGAAGGCCAAGCGATGCTGGCAGCAATGAACCCTAAAAATCATTGCGTGGCATTAGAAGTGCTAGGTAAGCCTTGGAGCACCGAAAAACTGTCAGAGCAACTATCGGATTGGCGCATGTTAGGGCAAGACGTAGACCTGCTGATTGGCGGTCCTAATGGTTTAAGCCCTGAATGCGTTAAGTTGGCCAAGCAAAAATGGTCGCTGTCGCCGTTAACCTTGCCTCATCCACTTGTTAGAATTTTAGTGGGTGAGCAGTTGTATCGAGCATGGACCATTTTAAATAATCACCCGTACCATAAGTAACGGGTTGTCAGTTTGTACGGCTAATTGAATAATCTATTCGAAATGCACTGTACATAAGTATGTGACTGGTTATGCTAGAACATTGTATTAAGATCAATAAGTTAGTGATATTTATTGGTCTTTTTTAACATTAAAGACCCACAAAAATAATAAGTGATTCATCAATGAGCTTTGCTTTAAAAGACGATCGATCAGAGAAGGATATATTTGCTCACCGAGCGATATTGGCGTCTGTGTTCGTTTTGTTTTTGATGTTGGTGTTGGCTGGTCGCATGTATTACTTACAAGTGATCAAGCATGATGTATACGCCACTAAGTCTGATAATAATCGTGTCCAACTTCAATCTGTAGCGCCCATTAGGGGGCTAATATTTGATCGTAACGGCGTGTTGTTAGCCGAAAACCTTCCAAGTCATAGTTTAACCGTCGTGATTGAACGCGTTAAAGACCTAGACCATACACTGGCTTTAATCGATACGCTGGTGGGTTTAACAGATGACGAAAAAGAAAGCTTCACAAAGCGCGTGAATCAATGGCGACGACCATACGAAGCCATACCTATTAAATATAAACTATCAGAAACCGCCATTGCCAAGCTAATGGTAAACAACCCCTTTTTAAAAGGCGTTCAGGTAGAAGCCGAATTAATCAGGCATTATCCACAGGGTGCTGATTTTGCCCACGTGCTGGGTTACGTGGGGCAAATTAATGAACGAGAAAAAAAGCGATTGGATCCTAGTCGTTATAAAGCAACCCGTCGAATTGGTAAAATTGGGGTCGAGCGTTATTACGAAGATTTATTACATGGCCAGCCGGGATATCAAAAAGTAGAAACGAATGCGCAGGGTCGAGTGTTAAAAGTACTCGAGCGACAAAGCCCACTTCCTGGTCGCAATCTGATATTGAATATTGATTCGGTATTACAGAAAAAGGCTTACGATGCATTTAATGGGCGACGAGGCTCATTGGTGGCTATGGACCCAAAAACAGGCGGAATTTTAGCCATGGTTTCCAGTCCTTCGTTTGATCCAAACCTATTCGTGAATGGCATTAGTCATAACAAATACAATTCCCTTAGAGACTCGCTAGATAAGCCTTTATTCGATCGCGCCACTCGTGGGCAGTACCCTCCGGGTTCAACTATGAAACCTTTTATTGGTTTGGGGTTTCTAGAATCAGGTGTGACAGATTGGGCTGAGCGGATTGATGATCCTGGCTGGTACATGCTTGAAAACGATGAGCGTGTGTACCGAGATTGGAAGCGAACAGGGCACGGCCATGAGATTGGATTACGGCAGGCCATTATTCAAAGTTGTGACACATTTTTTTATGAAATGTCTTTTAGGACGGGTATCGATTTCTTGAATCCTTTTTTACAGAAATTTGGCTTTGGCAAAAATACCTCGCTAGATGTGGGTAATGCACTACCAGCCTTGCTGCCCACGCGTGAATGGAAAAAGGCAAACCGAGGTCGCTCTTGGTATGCGGGTGATACATTGAACCTAGCATTAGGCCAAGGGTATATGTTGGCAACACCATTACAATTAGCAACTGCCATGAATGTGTTTGCTGCAAAAGGCAAGTGGCATCGCGCCAAGCTGGTTCAGTTTATTGATGGCGAACCCTTGTTAGAAGAAACTAAGCCCGACGATATCATTATAAAAAACCCTGATGATTGGGGCAGAATGGGTCTTGCAATGGAAGGGGTAATCAAACATTACCTTGGAACAGCAAGGGCCTTAGGAAGAGATTTGAATTATCGTTTAGCGGCCAAAACCGGTACCGCGCAAGTGGTGGGGATTAAGCAAAACGAAGAATATGATTCTGAGGCGTTAAAAGAACGTCAACGAGACCATGCATTATTTGTGAGTTATGCGCCTGTTGAAGACCCAACTATTGCCGTTGCAGTGGTGGTTGAAAATGGAGAGTCAGCGGGTAAAACCGCAGGCCCAATTGCGAAAAAAGTCATTGATGAATTCTTAAATAATGCCAGTGTAGATGCATCTTTAGGAGGGCGTTATGGCTGGTGATTTTTCAAGGCAGCTGGATTTAGGTGGTACTTCGAGTAAGTCAATTTTTCAGAAGTTACACCTAGATGGAAAATTGCTTGGGCTCTTATTGTTATTGAGCCTAGGTGGATTGTTTATTCTATACAGTGCAAGTGGGCAAAACATGGCCATGGTGTATCGTCAGGCGGTGTACCTTGGGTTGGGTTTCACCCTAATGCTGATTATTGCGCAGTTTCATCCTAGATGGTTTTTAATCGCAGCACCCTGGATGTATGGCGTGGGTGTCATTGCTTTATTATTGGTAATATTGGTTGGTGTTGGCGCAAAGGGTGCTCAGCGCTGGTTAAGCGTGTTTGGTGTGTTTAGATTTCAGCCATCAGAAATCATGAAATTAGTGGTGCCCATGACCATGGCTTGGTTTTTAGCCAGTCGGTTAATGCCGCCTAAGTTAAACGTGATCGCCATATCTATGGTCATCATTTTTGTACCAACTTTATTGGTGATGAAACAGCCCGATTTGGGCACGTCTTTATTGATAGCCGCATCAGGATTGTTTGTGCTGTTGTTAGGAGGCTTAAGTGCGCGGTGGATTGTCATTGCATTGGTGACTATTTTAGCGATTGCACCTGTTATGTGGTACGGCGTGATGCATGATTATCAGAAACAGCGGGTGCTCACATTTTTAGACCCTGAAAGTGACCCTCTGGGTTCAGGTTGGAACATTATTCAAAGTAAAACCGCCATTGGCTCGGGAGGGCTAGAAGGCAAGGGTTGGATGCAGGGTACGCAATCACAATTAGAGTTTTTGCCTGAGCGACACACCGATTTTATTATTGCAGTATTTGCTGAAGAACATGGCTTGATTGGTGTATTTTTGTTGCTGTGCTTGTATTTGGCTATTGTGGTTAGAGGACTATTTATGGCCGCTAGAGCTCGTGATAGTTTTTCAAGGCTGCTAGGAGGAGCGCTGGTTGTAACATTCTTTATCTATGTGTTTGTGAACATAGGTATGGTGAGTGGTATTTTGCCTGTGGTGGGTGTACCTCTGCCGCTAATCAGTTATGGTGGTACTTCAATCGTAACCCTGATGGCCGCGTTTGGGGTCATTATGTCGGTGTATAGTCATCGACAGATGTAGAAAGCGAATGCGTGATAATAATTTACATTTACTAAAGAGATAAGACATTGAGGCTAGTTGTGATATCAGTAAGCTTGGTTGCTCTATGGAGCAGTTTGACAGTTTCAGCTGTTAACTATGATCAGCACCCAAAAACAGAACAGTTCATCAAAGAAATGGTGCAAGAGCACAAGTACGATGAAAAAGTAATTCGTGACGTATTGTCAAAAGCAGAACGCAAAGACAGTATTTTAGAAGCCATAGCGCGACCAGCAGAAAGAACCATGGAATGGCATCGCTATCGCAAAATATTTTTAACAGAAAAGCGCATTAAAAAAGGCAAGGCATTTTTAATAGAGCATAAAGACACATTTGATGTTGTAGAAAAAAAATACAATGTCCCTCGTGAACTTATCGCTTCAATCATTGGGGTTGAAACCTTTTATGGTGGCAATATGGGCAGTTACCGAGTGATCGATGCTTTATCAACGCTTGGGTTTGATTACCCTAAGCGTTCATTGTTTTATCGTGAGTTAAAAAATTACTTTCTAATGGTGCGTGATAACGACCTTGATCCATTGGCTTTAAAAGGATCGTATGCAGGCGCTATGGGGTTTGGGCAATTTATCCCATCTAGCTATATTAGCTACGCAGTCGATTATGATGGAGACGGTAAAAAAGAGTTATGGTCAAACATTGATGATGCAATCGCCAGTGTGGCTTACTATTTTAAGCGATATGGTTGGCAGTTAGATGAACCTGTGGCTAGCTTGGTAACCTTAAATGATTCAGATGCAGACCAGTACGCAAATGATGGTTTATCGCTAAAAGGCACGTTTGACCTTTGGAAAGAGCGTGGAGTGAATGTTCCTAAAGACGTATCTGATCGCAAAGCGGCTCTATACCGTTACAAGCAAGAAGATAAAACAGAGTATTGGTTGGGCTATAAAAACTTTTACGTGATTACACGTTATAACCGTTCGCGTTTATACGTAAGAGCCGTTCACGAGTTAAGCCAAGCTCTTAAAGATTGATTATGAAGATACTGTCTCTTCTATTGGTGCTGGGGTTGCTGCAAGCGTGCAGCGTATCTCGGTATCAGCAAGATGCAGACAGTACACCCGCCTACCTTGATAAAATAAGCCAGCTACCTGAGCCAGACGCTAAACGAGAGCCTCTTAGTCGTAGAGGCAATGCTGATAGCTATGAAGTGTGGGGCGAAACGTACCATGTTCAGCGCACCATCAAGCAATATGAAGAAACCGGTACCGCCTCTTGGTACGGTCAAAAATTTCACGGGCACGATACCAGCAATGGCGAAAAATTTGACGTGTACCAGTTTACAGCAGCTCACAAAAGCTTACCCCTGCCTAGCTATGTCAAAGTCACAAATATAGACAATCAAAAAACGCTAATGGTTCGAGTGAACGATAGAGGGCCTTTTCATGGAGACCGTTTAATCGATCTATCGTATGCGGCAGCCATTCGATTAGGGTTTGCAAGTAAGGGCACTGCAAACGTAAAAGTGGAGCTAGTAGCTGCACCTTTAACCGAAGGGGATTTTCAGCACCTTCAAGTGGCTGCGTTTAGAGCTAAGCACTCAGCGGTTAAAATGAAACAAAATTTGGCATTGTTGATCACCGACCCTGTTTACATTGCGCAAGACAAACAAATGGGCGAGCTTTTACATAAAGTAAGAATTGGCCCAGTGTCTCCCGCGCGCCTTGATGAGATTCAGCACACGTTGCGTCAACAGAAGTTACCTTCTGGGCTTATTCTGCCCTAACTTGCCTTAACAAACCTTCGTGGCATGCTACAATGCTTCGCATCATTTCTTAAGCAATAAAAATCATTATGCGTTTATTAAGTCTCGTCACCGCTTGTTTATTTTCCGTTGTGCCATTAGTGAGTTTCGGTACGCCAAGCATTATTCCAAAGCCCCCATCATTAGCCGCGACTTCGTACTTATTAGTGGATGCTAATAGTGGAGAAGTATTGGTTGAACACAATGCTGATAAAATTTTGCCTCCTGCTAGTTTGACAAAAATGATGACGAGCTATGTTGCAATTGAAGAATTGGATTATGGAAACATTCAAGCTGAAGATAAAGTGCGCATCAGTATCAAAGCTTGGAAAGCTGAAGGCTCACGCATGTTCATTCGAGAAGGCACAACTGTCTCGGTGGGTGATTTATTAAAAGGTGTGATCATTCAGTCGGGCAACGATGCCAGTATTGCATTAGCCGAGCATATCAGTGGCAGCGAAGATGCATTTGTTGATGTTATGAATCAGTATGCCGTTCAGATCGGTATGACGAGTACGCATTACAATAATGCAACAGGCCTCCCATCAAAGGGTCATGAAACAACGGCTCGCGACCTGTCAAAATTGGCGCAACACATTATCTTTGATCACGAAGCGCAATATCCGCTTTATAAACAAAAATCATTTACCTATAACAATATTAAGCAAGATAACCGTAACCGTTTACTATTCAGGGACCCTAGAGTAGATGGTCTTAAAACCGGTCACACAGAAGAAGCTGGCTATTGCTTGGTATCCAGTGCCGTAGATGGCGACATGCGCTTAATTGCAGTTGTTATGGGAACTAAGTCAGATAGATCTAGAGCAAGAGAGTCACAAAAATTGCTAACCTACGGTTTTCGTTATTTTGAAAGCCATCAGTTATACGCCAATAACGAGCCCTTACAAAGCAGCCCTGTCTGGCTAGGCGAGAAAGACTTGTTAGAGCTGGGTGTAAAAAATGGTGCTTTTATTACTATTCCTCGCGGACAAAAAGGTAACCTAAATGTTGAATACAGCATTGATGATGTGATCAAAGCCCCTGTTATTAAGGGGATGGAATACGGCCATGTAACCGTTTCATTAGATGATAAAGTATTGATGGATAAACCGTTAGTAGCGCTACAATCAATAGAGGCGGCTGGCTTTGTTGCAAGAGTTTGGGATTATATTAAGCTATTCTTTTATTCATTGTTTAATTAACGCCTTGAAATGATCCGCTTTACCCATATTTAAAGCGGATATTCATTTTGGCTAACACTGCCGCAGTAGAGAATCATGGCTAAAAAAACGCAAGCACCAAAAATTGAATTCCCTAGTCCAAATTACCCTATTAAGGTGTTGGGCGAATCAGCTGATGATTACGAAATGTTTGTGGTCGATATATTAAGAGTTCATGCTCCTGACTTTGATGCGACACGTATGAAATTTAATCAGAGTAGTAATGGCAGATTTACATCCATTACCTTCTTTATAACGGCTGAGTCAGAGCAGCAGTTAAAAAATATGCATAAAGACCTGATTCAGCACGACCGCATAAAAATGGTCATGTAATGGAAGTGGGTGTTCGATATTTGGGCCGTAACCTTGATTACCAGCCAGTTTGGCAGGCAATGAAAGACTTTACGGACTCTAGAACACCGGATACACCAGATGAGATATGGCTACTAGAGCACAACCCAGTGTTTACTCAGGGTCAAGCGGGTAAGCCAGAACACTTATTGTTCACCGGTGATATCCCTGTGATACAAGCTGATCGCGGCGGTCAGGTTACTTATCATGGGCCTGGTCAATTGGTAGCCTATATCATGGCAGACATAAATAGACTAAGTATTGGCCCTAGAGAGTTGGTCAGCCGAATAGAGCAAAGTTTGGTAGACTTGCTAGCCGAATATCAAATACAGGCCTATCCCAAAAGTGATGCACCAGGTGTATATGTTAATGAAAGCAAGATTGCTTCACTAGGATTACGCATTCGAAAAGGATTTAGCTTTCATGGTCTGGCATTGAATATCGACATGGATTTAGAGCCTTTTCATCGCATTAACCCTTGTGGTTATGTCGGCATGAATATGACCCAGCTAGCAGACCAGCTAGAGAAAACGCCTGATTCGCAGTCAAATGGCTGTGATAAAAGCCCCAAAGCACCATTAAATATAGATACCATTGCCAAAGCGTTAATGGTGCAATTACAACGACATATGTCTTATCAAGATGTAAACGATTTAGGTAACCAGTTGCCATGAGCACAGATAACCCCTCTGAACCGTTCACAGATGCTAGCCCAAAAGCTAAAATCGACAAAAAGCAGGGCGTTAAAAAGCGTGGTGCAGAAAAAGTCGCTCGTATCCCAATTAAGGTGATTCCAACGGAGACTATGCCTCGTAAACCTGATTGGATTCGAGTGCGTATTCCATCAAATTCAGGCACGATTCAAGCGGTAAAAGACAAGCTGCGCAAACATAAGCTACACACTGTTTGTGAAGAAGCTGCTTGCCCAAATATCAGTGAATGCTTTGGTGGCGGTACGGCTACTTTTATGATTATGGGTGATATTTGTACTCGTCGCTGCCCATTTTGCGATGTGGGTCATGGCAGACCAAACCCTTTAAATGCTGATGAACCAAGAGAATTAGCAACAGCCATTGCAGATATGGGTCTTAAGTACGTGGTTGTTACTTCGGTAGACCGTGATGACCTAAAGGATGGTGGTGCACAACATTTTGCTGACTGCATTCGTTATTCAAAAGAATTCAGTCCTAGCTTAAAGATGGAAGTATTAGTACCTGACTTCCGTGGCAGAATGGATATCGCCTTAGATATTTTGGCTCAAACGCCCCCTGATGTGTTTAACCATAATTTAGAAACGGTGCCATCTCTTTATAAGAGAGTACGTCCAGGTTCTGATTACCAGTGGTCATTAGACTTGCTTAAAAAATACAAAGAGCGATGCCCTAATGTATTAACAAAGTCAGGTTTAATGTTAGGTATTGGTGAGACCAAAGAAGAAGTCATTCAAGTCATGCGCGACATGCGTGCTCATAATATAGACATGATTACCTTGGGTCAGTACTTGCAACCAAGCAAAGACCATTTGGCAATTGAGCGTTTTGTGCATCCGGATGAATTTGACGAGCTGGGACAAATTGCTAAAGATCTCGGGTTTGTTCGAGTGGCCAGCGGCCCAATGGTTCGATCGTCTTACCATGCTGATGAGCAAGTAAAAGGCGCGCTAAATTCATAGAGAAGCCAGGCTCAAAACTTAGCAACTGTATGAAAAGTAGTCTTTAATGAAGGGTAGTGCAGAGGTGTTTTGATCATAATCACCTGATTTAATGGGCTGTAGCCTATGAATCAGGCGGGATTCACTTCTAAATGCTCTTAATTTATAAATATACCTGTATTAGTTTTGGCCTATTTGGCTAAAAATGCGTATAATACGCGCGTTTTATAGACACACCTGTTTAAATATCTCCTACGGAGTGAGCAACTGATTAATGGCTAAACCTCGCAAGCGTACAAAAGCATCATCACGTCCTTCTTACAAAAAAATTCTTAAGCAGCAAGAGCAGCAAGAACTGAAGGATGATTCTCAAGAAGCTATGGTAGACCAGATAGCCGCTCTTGAAGCGCTACTTGGTGGTGGATCTTTATCTCCAGAACCAGAAGTGGAAGCCCCTGTTGTAGAAGCTGCAGCAGAAGAACCTAAACTGAGCCCAGAAGAGCAAGAGCGTTTAGAAAAAGAACGCGCTGAGCGTGAAGAAGAGCGTGTTAAAGAACGTTCTGCACGCGAAGAAGAGCGTCGTAAACTTCAGCAAGAACTTGTTAAGCAGCAAGAAGATCGCGAAGCACGCTATAAAGAAGAGCAAGAAAAACTGAAGACCGAACTTCAGGATAAGAAAGAAATTAAAAAGCAAATCGCTGAAGGCAAAAAAGAGCTTAAGCGTCTGCAAAACCTTAATAAAATTGGCAAGTTGAATGCAGCTCAAGTTAAGCGCATGAATGAACTTGTTGAATTTATTAAAACAGGTGTTAATCCTCAGGCAGAAGCGATTAAGAAAGCCGCTCCAGCAGAGAAGAAAGCACCAGCCAAAAAAGCAGCGGCTAAAAAAGACGCTGAAGCAGTAGTTGAAAAGAAAACTACCGCTAAAAAAACAACGGCTAAAAAGTCTACTGCTAAGAAAACAGCAGCGAAAAAGACAACAGCTAAAAAAGCGACTGAAACGAAAGAGACAGCTGCTAAGAAAACAACGGCTAAAAAGTCTACAGCGAAAAAGACAACTGCGAAGAAGTCTACTGCTAAAAAGACAACAGCCAAAAAGACAACTGCGAAGAAGTCTACAGCGAAAAAGACAACTGCAAAGAAGTCTACCGCTAAAAAGACAACTGCAAAGAAGTCTACAGCTAAGAAAACTAAATAAGTTTTTGTTCCCTGTAATAAAAAAACCGAGCTATATGCTCGGTTTTTTTATGTCTGAAATAATGTACTTTGCAATAGTGAGCTTGTTTTTAATGCTTGTAAGTCTGTATCGTATAAGCAGATTCTGGCTAGTCGCTTATGTATTTTGGCTTAGGGATCAAATTGTTCAAGGTGATTTAAAAAGTCAGGCTTGGATATCTCGCCTAATAATTTGGCTTCGCTAATCGCATTGCCGTCTAAGCCATAAAATATAAGAGATGGAGGGCCAAATACACCTTGAGATTCTAGGTACGACTTATGAAACTCATTGAATGCCGTGATATCTAATTTAATGCGAATAAAGTCATCTAGCTTTGCTTGCACCTCTGGGTCAGAAAAGATCGTAGAGCTCATGATTTTACATTCAATGCACCAGTCGGCATAAATATCCACAAACACCAGTTGCCCATTTTCTTGTGCGTTATTTAGGGCGATTTCAAATTCTTCTTTTTCAGAGATGGTTTGAAAAAAAACATTGGAGGATTCTTTTGCCCCAGTGTTTTCCATGCCTATTTCGGGGTTGTTATTTAAGGGTTGAAACTGCGCGGCTTGAAGGCTTTTTGGTTGTAGGGTATGAGTAAGTATATTAAATATAAGCGTGGCCGATATGATAAATAGCAGTAGAGCGAATCCTTTTGCAATACGTTGCTTGTTGGTTTTAGCTGCTTCAAAAGCTCCCAGTACAACACTGTAAACACCCAGTAGTAGAGCCCAAGCACTTAAGTAAATACTTTCTGGTAATACGCGGCCTAGTACCCATATTGCAACGGCAAGTAATAATACCCCAAAGAATATTTTCACCTGTTCCATCCAAATACCGGCCTTTGGTAAAACTGAAGCGCCAGTAGTGCCAATAGCGATCAGAGGTAATCCCATTCCTAAGCCCATGGCAAATAACGCAGTGCCACCTAAGACAGCATCTCCTGTTGTACTGATATAGACGAGTGCGCCTGCTAAAGGTGCGCTGACACATGGGCTGACCACAACGGCACTCAATGCTCCCATTAAAAATACACTGATTAGATTTCCACCTTTTTGTTTTTGGTTAAGTTTATCCAGTGGGTCTTGAATGAATCTTGGTAATTTTAGTTCGTATAAACCAAACATGGAAAGCGCTAGTAATATAAACAATCCAGAAAATAAGCCGAGTACCCAGGGTTGTTGCATGTAAATTTGAAGGTTGAATCGAGCACCTAGTAAGCCAACGGCAATGCCGGCTAATGCAAAAGTAATGGCCATGCCTAGTACATAGCTGATCGAGATGATAAATCCGGTGCGGGTGGTTAAACCTTTTTGCCCTGCAATCACGCTAGATAGGATTGGGATCATAGGTAGAACGCAAGGTGTAAACGTTAATCCAATGCCTAAAATTAAAAATGTAATGACCACAAGCCAAACACTCGCATCCAATAGAAATGCATGGATACCAGATGCGTTATGCAAGTTCTCACTTGAATTTAAATGGGCTGTATCAGTAGAAGGTTCTGATTGAATGTCAGTATTTTTTTTGTCGTTGCTTGTTAGGGTGAGTTTAGTTTTTTGTGGTGGGTAGCATAAGCCAATGGCTTCATCGCAGCCTTGGTATTTTAGTATTAGGTTATGTGAGCCTTGAGTAAGTGCGCTACGATCAATTTTAAGCGTGGCAGAATTGTAAAATACAGGGACTCTTCCAAAGCTTGGGTCTTCAATGGTTTCGGCTGTTTCTGTAAATGTAAAATGGGAATAAGGGCTTTTATCTTCAAAGGTTAATTTTATTTTATCTTGGTAAAGATAAATGTTTTTTGCCAGTTCAAAATTGATCAGTAAGGCATCGTGTGTTTCTGTGGTAGTAAATTGAATGGCTTGATCAGCAGGTAAGGCAGTGCTTTCGCCAAATAGACTGGCTAGACTGGATTGGCTAAACAGAATGCTGGCAATTAGTAAAAATTTGCCCATAAAAGTTAATGCATTTGTACTCATAACACTCTCGTAAATAGTACGGTCAGAAAAGTTTGCATTATGATGGCGGAGTTAGCAGTATATTGCACGCGCAACTCAATACCTTTATTTCAAACTGTGACCACCTTATATAATTTTATAGCTTCTCAGTGCAAAAGTAGGCGGTTTGATTTCTGGGTTGTCAGTGAATGAAATTTTCATCAAGCATAAGCATGCTTTCTATTGTCTCAATAATGACAACTTTTCAACTGCATTGCTCATGGTCACCTGTCGGTCTTAGCATTGCGCTCCTCTTAGGGGTTGCGATAGCCAGTTATCTATTAAATAAATCCTTTGCATGTGAGCATAGACAATATGCGTAATTTAGAGGTTTAGAGTGGTTCATTTGTACATGCATTATTGGCGTACAGGACAACATGCGCATGTGTGAGAGTGGTGATGCGTCATACTGGGTCAAATTAACCTAGTTTGACATATATATAAAAGGGGCTTTTTGTATGATCGGCTAGGTACGGAAGTTGTTTACAAAAATAATAATTCATACAGCAGGATGGCCTTATGAAAAAAATAACCACGTCAGTGGCGCTCCTAGCCACATTGGCTGCACCCGCCGCCATGGCGGTCAGTGAATATGAAGTCAGTTTTGGAACCTATCATGGAACCTATGTAAAAAATGAGCAGAATGGGGGGCTCAATTCCACAGTAAGCTCAGACGCAACCGCATTGGGCTCTTGGGAGACCATGTACATGACCAATTTGTCGGAGACAGAAGAGTGTATTAGTAACGGCTCTACGATTACCATTCGTTCAGATGATGGGTGGTATTGGCAGGCGAGACCGAAAGGTGGTCTACACGTTAATGTGCTTGTTGCGAACTCGTATGAAAAGTTTCAATTAATTAATCACACGGACTCTAGTGGTTGTATTGCCGATGGTGACCAAGTTTCTATCTACAGTCTTGCTCATGGAACTTATGTTGTTGCAGAGTCTAATGGCGACACAAATGTGAATAGAACCAAGATTGGCACCTGGGAGAAGTTTACGCTCAGTGCGACCCCCGTTGTTGAGCATGCTCCTGTGGTTTCTGGTAGGCAAGAGACTTATCGTGCACAAGTATTGGCAGAAGACGCAAATAGTGTAGATGCCATGACTATTCTGGCTTATGAAGGGCAGGAAATTCCAGCAGATTTAATCTCTGATTCCATTGACAATATTAACGAAAGTTCGGTTGCAGATTTTCGTCTGACACAATTGATTCGTGTGCTGTATCTAAGTAGTGGTCAATATGAAGATGACTTACTTCCTACACTTTCTGGTTTAGATTATTGGCTAACCTCAGGTGAAGATCGACATGTTTACTGGTCTGAGAACCATATGATTATGTGGACCTCGGCCGCGTATTTAATGAGGCAGAAATATGGCTGGGATATGGATTCTGACCTGGATAATCGTCTTGGGCACTGGTTAGACCTTAAGCTCGAGCATGGTTTCTACGAGTTCTTCTCTACCGTTTATTATCGCTATACCTTGGCGGCTTTATTAAATCTTGCTGATTTTGCTGAAAACACCACGATCAAAGCAAAGGCAGCGAAAGTTGCGCAAGATATGATGGCGCAAATGGGCTTGGTTGTGAATAGCTCAGGGGCTTTCTACCCGGCAGCTGGTCGAAACTACAATAATAAATACACATCTTTTGATCCTAAAGCCACATTTTGGATGCTATTTGGAAAAGGCCCAATGCGTGATGACGCTGACTATGGCGGTGGAATTTTCGCGACCACATCAGTGGATTTTGAAGGCGTAGCAAGAGGCTTTGATGCCACTGTTAACACCACGTTATCGTTCGGTCATGGCCAAGATGAAAATGAGACGGTTCACTCAGGTTTTACACGTGATCAACGCACAATCTTCCAGTGGAGCTCAGGTGGGTATTTCCATCCTGATACTGCATCTGATACAGCTTACGCGGTTGACTATTTTAATATGGAAGAACGCAGTGAGTTTTCTGATTTGGCAGCTGCAAGTGGACTGCCAGATAGTTGGATGGGGACCATTGCTGATATAGCAGCAACCTATTCGCGAGCATCAAGTCTATCTAAGGCAACTGTAAAAATCTGGAAGAACTACAATGTCGGGCTGACTTCGTTGTATGACTTCTATCCGGGATACAAGGGTTATCAACAATGGCCTTGGGTTGCCACATTGGGTGATATAGCTATTTGGACGCAGTCAGGCACAATTCCATCGGGTTGGGCTACGAACGGCAATGCAAGTCAAAATGCGCATTTACCTAGAGTTAGGCAAGAGGATAATGTGGCCATGATCACGTATTTCCCTAACTATGAAATCAGACAGGGTACAGGCAGTAAGCGTGTAACGTTACATTGGCCGACAGAGCGTTTTGATGAGCATGGCGAAACCAATGGCTACTTAGTAGCAAGAAAAGGCACTACTTACATTGCTGTGCGTCGCCCGGGTGATGAATTAAATGCAGATGGCTACCCAACTAACTGGGGAGATAAAGGTCGTCAAATGTGGGCTGTGGTTGTAGGTAATTCGTCTACTCATGGTAGCTACGATGATTTCTTAGATGTGATCAATGCGGCAACCAGTAAAGTGAGTTACAGCTACGATGTTTGGAATGCCACCATGGTTTATTACTCTCGCATCACAGTTGATGGTAAGGACATAAGCTATTCATGGTAAGTTTGTTTATATCTAGGTGAAGTGTATTGGGTTGGTGTGAATGCTAGTTAGATACTGACCCAGTACCGTTTTCAGATATTGTTTTTATATCAGTAAAAAGACCAGTTAAAGGAATTTAACTGGTTTTTTTGTTTGGTGCTAAAAAGAGAGTTAATGGCTGCGTGAGATGGCCAGTTCAGCCAAAGCATTCAATGCATCTTTAGCGGGTGAATCATCTAGACAACTAATGGCTGTTTGAGCGTGTTGAACATGTTCGCGAGCCTTTGCATTGGTGTAATCAATAGCACCACATTGCTGCACAATAGACACTATCTCAGCCAAGTTTTCAGTGCTGCCCTTACGAATGGCTTGTTTGATAAAAGTCGCTTGTTCGTCACTGGCATTTTGCATAGCAAAAATTAATGGCAAGGTCGTTTTGCCCTCAGCCAAG
>JAWUVN010000110.1:0-19476 GCA_034112345.1 Bermanella sp.
ACTTTCTACGCCAAAATCTTTATATAGCTTTCTAGATGGATCGGCTACTAGATCGAAAGGAACATCAATCACATTTTCTAGCATTTTATTTTTACTTGCATGAAACACAATAACCTCATGGATATTATGTTCTTTTAATTCATCTGCACGCTTAAAGAAAGACTGCAAATGCAGGTTACACACAGGGCAGCCTGCAAATCGGCGGAATTGTAAATGAATGTACTTTCCAGCTTGAGGAACATTGACAGACTGATCATTAATATTGATCACGTCAGTCAAAGAAACTTGTTCACCAATTGTTTTTTTAGTCATTATTATTTTCTCTATATTATGAAAACTATATGTCTTTTGATGCCAGCAGTTCTTGTAACGGTTTTGGCAGTAAACGGCGTGCCTTAATCGTTAATGTCTGCTCATGCTTTTGCCAAAAAACGCCCAAATAAACAATCATCAATCCAATGGCCGTTAATGCAATAGGAAACAACCAACTGTCTTTAAATACATTGGATGCAAGATGCGCTAAATAAATTGTGCTGCCAATAGCGCCAAATACGACAAACACTCTCCTTACTACTAATACCCCTACTCCCATCATCAATAGGTTAATAGTAAAATAAATAAACTTAGAAAATTCACTATCTGAATGCTGCCATGACATACCGCCCCAAAAGGCCATAACACCAAATATATACAGCCAAAAAGAATAATCAGCTGTGTTTCTTGCCCGAATATCTACCCAAAATGCCAAGGCAATCATCAGTAACCCAAAATACATAGAGATCATTGCTCTTAATTCATATTCAGGGCGCTCACCCATTAACATAACGGCCAGATCCATAGACAAATACCAAAGTGTCACAGCGATGGGCATGATTAAAAATGGGTACTTATAAATTTTGGCTATGATGATGCCTGTCGCCAGTGTTCCTAGCTCCATGTACAACCAGTGCCATTTTATATAACGGTGATAATCTCGATACTGAGTGTCATCGGGCCACACGCCTATAGCTTGCTGAAGTCCATAAATGGCTAATGGTGTTAACACCACTGCAAAGGTTGCACAAATTCCAGCCGGAATGGCATGGCCATTTTTTTGAAATCGGTTAGCCAATAACAAGCCGATCAGAGAATAAGAAATTGAAATACATACAATGCCAAAGCCTCCAAATGATTCCCAACCAAGGTTCATAAATAACGACATGGCACCAATGGCAATCATCCCACCCACATAATATAAAAGATGTGTGAAATTAAAGCTTGGGCCGGTATCAGGCTGGCTCTTTAAAAACTCAAAAAGTGAAACTGACTGCTCTTTGCTTAGAATGCCCTCTTCTACTGCGGCAGCCATACTTTTATGTGTAACCTTCATTTCAATCCTTTTGAGGTGCGTATTTCCTTTCTGGAATACTATCTCTTATACATATATTTTGTTAACTTCATTACAAAATATTCCCAACTGACACGTTAATACCTGCGATAATTCATCATCCGCTAAAATGCCTTCACTATCTAACTCACGGCCCAGTAATGGCACCGAAGTAGCGGCCTTATCAATGATAACGCCAGACATTGTATTTAACACTTCTGTTAAAGCAGACATTGCGTGGCTTGCTCTTGGTGAGGTATTGCAGAGCATGATGGGCTTATACGGAAATTCAACACCGCTGACCAACCAATCTAAAGCATTTTTCATCGGGCCACTGATGCCGTGTGCGTATTCGGGGCTGGCGATGATTAAACCTGATGCGTTTCCAACTGCGGCTTTAAGCGCATGAACACTAAATCTCCATGTTTCACCCTCTTCCATTCAGCCTTGATTCAGCTAAGCTAGGTATCCTATTAAGTGTTCCATTTTTAAGACTCAATTGTGCCAATATTTATTGTATTCGTTGTTCTGAGTATCGTTAGTTTCTCGGTTAATTCAGAGCAGGTCCCCCAAGACTCTGACCCGCTATGGATTGATGAAACCATGGACAGCGTCATCACGCCTTTTAAACAATGGCTTGATAAAGACCCTGAACAATCGATTACGCCTGATAAAAAGCAGCATGCCAACTCTATCCGATCGGCTATAAAGCAAGCCTTACAGCAGCATAAGGGCATTGTGCTGAGTGCTGACGAGGCTGGTACCTTTTACGACATCAAAATCCTTTCTGATGACGGTACAGTTAACGTTGTTCGCATTGCGAATCAAAACAGTCAATTAATACCCGCCAGCAGTGATCAAACCTACCCTTCTTCTGGAGCATCTGAATGAGAATTATCATTATCGAAGATGACCACGCATTAAGAAACCTGCTGCAAGAGCAACTGAAGAGCGCGGGTTTTGATGTGGACTCATGTGCCGATGGAGAAGAAGGCTTATATCGCGCGACGGAATTTAGTTACGACCTTGCCATTATTGATATTGGCTTACCAAAATTATCTGGGATGGAGGTCATTAAGCGACTTCGTGAAAATCAACAAACATTTCCTATTTTGATTTTAACCGCAAGAAGCAGCTGGCAAGACAAAGTAAATGGTTTGAACGCGGGCGCTGATGATTACATGGTCAAACCTTTTCAAGTAGAAGAGTTAGTGGCACGCTCTCATGCGATGCTAAGGCGGGCAGCCGGGTATGCTGTGAGCAATATCGTGCAGGGTCCCATTACCCTAGACTTACAAACCAAAGATATATATGTAAACGATAAAATGATTCAACTTACAGCGTTTGAATTTAAACTGGCTGAACACTTCATGACCCACCCTAATAAAATCGTCTCTAAAATGGAGTTGATGGACTATCTCTATAATGATTACGAAGACCGCGACAGTAATGTAATTGAAGTGCTTATTACTCGCTTACGAAAAAAGCTTGATCCAGACAGCAGTATTAAGCCAATAGAAACATTAAGAGGCCGTGGCTATCGTTTCTCGGTAAGCCATTAGGGATGAAACATACGTCATTACGCAGGCACTTCTTTTTTAACTCTGCCATCGTGGTTATTGCGGTTATGATAATCAGTGCCTTACTGGTTGATATTAGTTATAGGCACGAACTTGAAAAATCAGAGCAAGAAAAGTTAAAGCTGCATATTTTTAACCTTATTTCGGTCACCAGCTATCAAAACGGTGAGACTGTTCTGCCCATTGTTTTATCAAACCCAAAGTTTAATACGCCTGATTCAGATTTATGGGCCGTAGTATTAAACAATCAAAAGGTGGCTATTTGGCAGTCGCTTTCGATGGACAACCTGCCAACTCAATTTTCAGCACAACCTAAATTAGGGCAATGGCAATACGGCAAGCAAGTTCTAAATAATCATACTTTTTTCACAACCAGCTACACCATTCAATGGGGGCGATCTACGTTTAATAACCCTACGGATAAAAAACAAGAATCTAATAAAAATACAGCGAGATTTCACTTTATTGTGGGGCAACAAGTCAATAAATTCGATGATGCGGTGCAGGGTTTTAGGCTTTGGTTATTTTTAGGTTTTATTGCGTTCACAACATTGTTATTGGCCATTCAATACCTTGTTCTTAAATTCTCATTTAAACCCATTAATATGCTGGGAGATGAAATTAAAAAGCTGGAAAACGGTGAACAAAGTAAATTAAATAAACACTACCCAAGTGAACTAGAGTCGGTCACAAACAATCTGAATATGTTGATTGAAAAAGAATACAAACAACGAGAAAAATATCGAGCGGCCATGGCTGATCTTGCGCATAGCCTTAAAACTCCTATCTCTATTATCACGGCAGAAGTGGCTCAATATCCTAGTAATATGGTGCTTAGCAATGCGTTATCACGCATTAACAACACTATTGAATACCAGCTTAGAAGAGCCGTTATTTCTGGACACAACCTTTTAACTAAGGGTACAAATATTTCTGCCACATTAAGCATGGTTTTGATGGCACTTGAAAAGATATATAAAGACAGCAACATTATTGTCTCAACAGATATCGACCCTGTGTGTTTATTCATGGGTGACGAAAATGATTTACTCGAAATCTTTGGTAACTTGATCGATAACAGCTTTAAACACGCTGATTCTAAGATCATTATCAAAGGCCGCAATGATGATGACGCTCTGATCATCTCGGTTGAAGATGATGGAGACGGTGTTCCTGAAGACAAAATCAATGATATTTTTAAGCGAGGAACCCGCCTTGACGAAACCGTTCAAGGACAAGGCATTGGGCTTTCCATTGTAGATAACATCGTATCAAGCTACGATGGCGAACTGATTTTAAAGCGATCTAAACTGGGTGGGGCCTTGTTTATAATTCGCTTTAAAAAAAATACCCAAGGGACACAGGTATAATGCGAATTCTTATTACTATTATCACATTAGTAGTCACCCTGATGACCACTACAGCTTGCTCACCCGTTACCATTCGTAATGATGACAAGCCAAAAAACTACCAAGCTGCAAGCTATCAAAAAAATGTGTCGTATTGGTGGTGGGGACTTTCTGGCGAACATAATATTAACGTGCGAGAAGCGTGCAAAGGTTTGCCCATAGATCAGGTACAAGCCACATCTACCTTCACCGATGCGCTGGCTTATGTGTTTACCTTGGGCATATACATGCCTAGAACAGCCAAGGTTTGGTGTAAGCAATCTTCTGCAGCCTCTAATAGTAATGGGGGTAACTTATGAGAACCTTACTAATACTACTGACTACGACGTTAGTATGCGGCTGCGCCCCCATGAATTTTGTTAACGGCCCAGTAGTTGGCGACACGGTTAAAAGAGAGCATTGGCACCACTTAACGGCTGCTGGTTTAATTGAATTAAGCGAACCGTTTAATATGGATTATTATTGCGATGATAAAGAATGGGAAAAAGTAAGCGTGGTATTAACAGCACCTAATGTATTAGCCAGTGTTTCTGTTTTATACAGTCCTTGGTCTATCGATTATGAGTGTCGCAACCCCATTGAATAACACGCTTTAATATTTAGTCTTTTAGCTAGTCGCGAAAACCGGGGACAATCGACATTAGGTCGAAAGTTAGCCCAATGGTATTTGCCCCTTCTTCGGCTATTACCAAGTAACCACCTATTCCAACATCCATGCCCCAGCGTTTATCAGGGTATAGGTTCATATTTAATTGCCAAGACGGTGAAAAACTCAATGCACTGCTGGCCATCAAGCTTCCTTTTCTGTCCCAATATACGTTAAGTGCTGCGGTGTATTCTTTTGCGATGTCTGCTGCAATAAAGTCACCTGTGCGCTGATCATCCTCGTCCTGCTGATAATCCCGATTAGGTATCAATACATCACTGCCCAGCATAACTGTTAAGTAATCTACTTCTAGATCATCAAGCGGCAGCGATACACCAAAGCCGTTAGTTGGCATGCCCATGGCAAATGCATATTTCCACCCAGCCTCTGTTCCCGATGCGATTCTTAAAAAGTAACTCTCGCCTTGATTAAATAAAGCACCATTGTACGTATCAACGACAGGCTGTCCTGGCCAGTAATAATATTGAACCGTGTCATTACTAAAGTATTGAGCAAAGCCATCAAATGAAAAAGCGATGATACCCGCCATGTTAAAATAAAAATCGGCAACGATATCCAACCGCTGCTCCCATGGCAGTTCATATTCTACGACTTCGTTCATTAACTGCGCCGCTATCACCGTAGAGGCTGCCAGTATTTTTGGCATGTACTCGCCTTGCATGCCACTATGCCGAAAGTACTCTTCTAATTTTCGAGACAGCATTCCTTCGCCTAGAAAGTGCAGGCTGTAATTTGGAAGCCAAGCTCCCGATGGATGTGCGAATGGTATGAATTCTTTTTCTAAAGACCGGCCAAAGCCACCACTTTCTTCAAATACATCATCTTGATGAGAGAGCGAGTCGACGACATTATCCCAACCCGCTTTATAACGTATATCACCAAGGTTAGGCGTGGTCGTAAGGCGACCTGGTACTACTAACCCCACATTTACGAATACATTCAATGGACCAAATTGAGATTCACTGCCGTAAGTCTGTTTTTTATAAAAATAGGATGTTGGTGAGTTGTTTATTGATGGATATAAAGCACTTGAAGCAGATGTTAAATGTGGCAGATCGGACAAGTCAGGCGCTTGTTCTTGCCCATACACTGATCCGCAACAGCCACTGATTAAGGCGATTATAATGATAGATTTAAATGTACCGCCCATAAAAAAAAGAGGCGTGTCTCGCCTCTTTTCAACATTAAATATTTTTAAGATGGGTTTTAACATTTATACCAGGTGTTCATTCTTAAAATGTAAATTTTGCTCCCAATGAATACAATGTTTCTAGCTCAGATACAGGTTCACGGCTGCTGTAATCATCACTGTATTCATACTCTGTGATGTTTTGATTACTATAAGCATTGATTATTTCAAAGTAAACGTCTGTCATAGCGCTTTTTTTGTAGTCTATACGCAGATCCAAACTGTGTTTACCGGGTAAGCGCTCTGAGTTTATCTTACCTTCAATAGGATCATACAGGTACGGCACAGTATTATTATCTACGAGCCCCACACACTCAGCACTGCTTACATCATCACTGAAAGAATCACCACATTGATAAATGGCAACCCCACCTGTAATCGGTGTTTGTAAACTGCCGCTCATATAGCGCCATTTAACACCTAATGTTGTCTTTTTACTGTATTCATAGCTTGAGACTATATTCACAACCCATGGGCGGTCATACGAGTACGTAAAAGTCTCACCGGTTAAATCATTTTTACGCTTAGTTTTACTGTATGCCACAGACATCCAGCCGTACCATTTATCTGTTAAGTTTTTGTTCAGTAAAAATTCTAAACCGTATGCATGGCCTTTTGCCCCGTTTATATATTTAAGTACATCAGGAGTGGTGTCTTCATCGTAATCAGGGTTTGATATCACCAAGCCATCAAGCGTTTTATAATACGTTTCTAATTTTGCACTAATGCTGTCATTTAATGTGTATTCAAATCCTGTTACAAAATGCTGGCTAGTGGGCATTTCTAAATCAGGGTTACCCACATTCTTTAATGTTGAAAAGAAGTCTCTTGGGGTTTGCGAGTGCTGACCAATGGCTGCTGTATAAGTCCAGTTTGGATTAATTTCGTATCGTGATGAGATTCGAGGCTCAAAAGCCGTATCTTTAAGATGCAAGTCGCTCACATAATTTAAACCTAGCGTCACTTCCAAAAAAGGGCTGGCCATCCAATCGTAGGCTGTAAATACTCGGGCACGTTCCATGACGATTGTATCTTTAATTGCTTGATTAACACCTGATGATGCAGGATCACAAATTTCTAAATCATCATTACAGGGATTGAATATACCACTGGCATCATAGCTAACTGTATTTTGAATGAGTTCAAGCCCTGTACGAAGCTGGTCTCCGTTATCTAATGGTGTTTCGAACAAAGACTTTATGCGAACATCGTTACTGGTGGCTAAAATATCAAATAACGTTCCGACCTTAAATTTCGTATCCTGCTCTTTATGACTCAAAATAAACAAGGCCGTGGTACCGTCATTTAGTAATGCATCGTAAGTGATACCCTGCGTATTGTAATAACCTTCATATTTTAAATTACCCACTAAACCCGGTTCTTTTGCCGAGTCTTCAAAATCCTCACCTAAAACAGCCTCAACGCTGTCTCTTGCACCCAGGGCTATTATTTTTAAGTTACTGGTTTCCGATAAACGATACTGATATTTAAGTTGGTAGTCGTTGTACTTAGGCACTTGAGTAATGGCGATGTCTTCGTCAGGCTCATCAATTTTATCGACATACCAGTCTAAAAGACCTTCTCTCCAAGATGCATAAAAGGCACTGTTTTCCGTTAATGCGCCCTCTACTAAAATCCCTGCCCGCAAAAAGCTTAGATCTAAAACGGTGGTAATTTTGTCCTGATAAGGGTCTCGTAATTGGGTATCTAAGACCGCGCCAATGGCATTACTGTATTGGCTGTCCCAAGCACCAGCCTTTAATGAAAAGTCTTCAATTGTGTCAGGGTTATAGGTGCTGTCACCGAGTATATGAAACAGGTAGCCCACGGGTAAATTATCTGTTTGGTAAGTATTATCTTCTGGGCTTGATCCTCGCACAGCGGGCTCACCTTGGCCATCATCACCTAATATCACTCCGGGAAGTGATTCAATTGCTTTAAGTGGATCTCCTCCTGAGCCTGCTACCTTTAACAGTTTTTTAGTCGAGATCTTAGGGCCTGTATCTTGCCTCCCTTGAACCTTGATGGTCGAAAGCTCTGTGATATCTTGCTCTGAGTTTTCTCTGGCATCTTTTAACGAGTCTTCTTGCGCACTTACAATTTGACTAAGTAGTAAACCTAACAAGATCATGAGGTTACTGGGTATTTGATTAAAAGGTGATTTCATTTTTTTAAACACGATTGAATGTATACCTACAGGCTATCAGCCTTAACTGAACCATAGCTGAACTTACCATTCATCTTTCATATAGTTTATAAAAGCTCTCGTAGACATGTTTCATTATTCTAATAACCCATAATTCTAAAGAAGATATGATTATTCCCTGCCAACTTATCATCCTTGTCTATACTAATTGTAAGGCCTTTTATTTCTAACAAGAGGTCGCTTTAGGGGAATAATGTTGAAACGACTTCAAGAATGGATTGCCACTTATTACGCTTACAAGGCTAAAGGTCACTTTAAACGCCAGCGCTATGCGTTATGCCTGCATTGCTTACAGCACTTAGAGTATTGGGATGCCCATTACTCAGATAAGCCAATATACGCAGGTTACTTAGCCATGTGTCATTACCAACTTAAATATTGGGATAGCTTAACCGCAGAGGTTGAGCGTGCGTTATTTTTATTACGACGACACACCCAAAACGACAAAGAAGCTCTGATGTTATGGCAAGAACTAAAAAGCCATTTGGCTGATTTACGCTACATTGATCAAAGCAAGGACAATATCAAACACGCCAGCGGCCTTTAACTATAGAACTGCTAACTATTTAAATTCGAGTGTTGTTGCCCACTTATAGGCAATACCTTTGCTGGGCTTGCCCAGCTTTTTTATACCTGCCATTTAAGCGACACCCCATGCCTTGTGTATTTTTAATGCATGCATTCTAATTTAAATACGAATTTATAATTTAGCCCAATCCTTTATAGTACGGCTTATGCTGAGCGCATTTATCATGCTGCCAACGACACCATTACTAGAATCAAGAAACAGGAATTCCCATGACTCCCTGCATTGAAATTGCCGTATTCCAAGTAAAAGCAGGCGCTCTTAATCAAGCGATTGCATTAAGCAAAGCCATATTTTCTGAAATGAACGCATTAGAAACCGTGATCACGGATTATCAGGTATTTAAGAAAATCGATAACCCTAATGAACTTTGCTGGCACTTAACCTGGGCCAATGAAGGTATTGCAAAAGAAACCACTCAAAAATGGCCCATTTTCAATAGCACTAAACCATTTGAAGACTTGGTAATTAAGGATTTATATTATGGTCATTTTATAGGCACTCACAACGATTGATGTCGCGCGATAAATGGTGCGCAAAAAATCTGGCTAGATACCCAGCAAAGGTTTCCTGCTAGAATACCGCCTTGTGGAACACCTGCTGAATACCAGTACTTGTATCCAATCAATTGAATTTAGATAAAAACAGATTATGAAAAATATACTGCGAAAAGCCTTTTCTCCGATTCTTAGTACATTTGAATCGGGTACTGAAGAATTTATTTACAAACCTTCGCATCGCACCATTCTCATTGTAATGGGGGTTTTATTTGGTGGCCTTGCTGGCATTGTTTATTCAATGGCATCGGATGCAGGTATTCCGGGTTATATGATTCCCGTGGTGATTTTTGGTCTGGTTAGTTTAGTAACCTTAGTTGTGGGCTTATTAGGAACAGAACGCGCAGTTTCAAAAATCTGGGGCCATAAGTAATTCAAGCCATTACTTATTAACCCAGTCTTTAAGCGCATCTATTCTTAGGTGCGTTATTTTTCTCTTTACCTACTAACGATCACATCAAACTTTCTATTCCAACTCACACATATTCCTATTGCACGCTGGTTTATGTATTTAAATTTATCATTTTAAATGCATAGTTAAGACAAGCTTTGTTGCAAAAGCTTAACCATCCCTGTTCCGGCCGCTGATAATGGTGTTTGTTTCTTTGTAACCACCCCCACTGGCTGCCTTAAAATATCGCCGCTAATTTGTTGCATGTGTAATCCCATTTGTGTCATTTGATCAGCACACAAGCTGGGCACAATACCCACACCAATTCCCATGTTAACCAGCTGCCCTAATGAATCCAGCTGATTAACTTCGGCAACTATTTTACTCTGTAGACCTTGAGACTGAGTTGTCTCATCTAACCAACGCCTTACCGTTGAATCCTTGTCCATGGCGACCATAGGTAAATCAAATAACGCCGACCAATTTTGGGTTAGATTCACATCTTTTAAATTTGGCAAAAAGTGATCGCTGTACACCGCCATAAATGTCACATCGTATAACGGGATAAAGTTAAGACCATTCATATTCTCAGCAGCAAAACTAACTGCCAGCTCATTACGTCCTTTGCGCACCGATTCAATGGCATCGTCCATGACTATGTTTTGAATTGACAAATTCACCTGTGGATACAGCTGGTGATATTGGCGCACTATTTCAGGCAGTACATTCGTTGAAAATGACGGCATAACAGCCATATTTAACTTACCGCGCTGCATGGTAAATAAATTGTGTACGTCATCTAGTGCTTCATCCCAATCGTTTAACAGCCGCGTGGCGTTTGGATAAAACGCTTGCCCTTCGGGGGTAAGCTCTAGCGAACGTGTGCTTCTGGCAAATAGCTTTCCACCAATGGCTTGTTCTAAGTTTTGAATGGCAAGAGATACAGCGGGCTGCGAAAGATGCATAGCTTCGGCTGCACGGGCAAATGATAAGCTACGAGCAACCTCAACAAAAAGCCTGACCTGCTTTACAGTAACGTTCATATAGACCTAAATTCCCGCTTAAATAGACTTATAGATTAATAACTTAAACCTATTAATACATATAATTATTAAATTTTACATATAAGCAAGATTATCCAATACTGAACGCATTCACAAGTACCGATGCACAGCTTGATGCTTTTCGGACAAGTCAGCATCAGTGCATCCGTTAATGCATTTATGAATACATTGCTCAAACAATAATAAGAGGCGCGTATGGCAGGTTTTGATAAGGTCGTAAGCAGTTACGATGAAGCCCTAGAAGGCTTAGAAGATGGCATGACCATTATTGCAGGTGGTTTTGGCCTATGCGGTATTCCTGAAGGCTCAATTGCTCAAATCAAAAAAATGGGCACGAAAGATCTGACCATCGTCTCGAATAATTGCGGCGTTGATGGCTTTGGCCTGGGTATTTTACTAGAAGACCGCCAAGTTAAAAAAATGATTTCGTCGTATGTGGGTGAGAACGCACTATTTGAACAGCAGCTACTGGCAGGCGAATTAGAAGTAGAACTGACACCACAAGGCACGTTAGCTGAAAAAATGCGCGCTGCCGGCGCGGGCATTCCAGCTTTTTACACTGCCACCGGCGTAGGCACACCTGTGGCCGAGGGTAAAGAAACCCGTGAGTTTAACGGTCGTCAGTACTTATTAGAAGAATCCATTAAAGGCGACTTTGCCATTGTAAAAGCATGGAAAGCCGACCGTTATGGCAATGCCATATACCGTCACACCGCCATGAACTTTAACCCTATGGCAGCTACCGCAGGTAAGATCACCGTATTGGAAGTAGAAGAAATCGTTGAACCTGGTGAACTAGAGCCAAGCCAAATTCAAACCCAAGGCATTTATGTTGACCGGTTGATTCAGGGTACATTTGAAAAACGCATTGAAAAACGCACAACAAGGGAAGCATAAGCCATGTCATTATCTCGTGAACAAATTGCGCAACGTGTGGCCCGCGAACTTGAAGACGGCTATTACGTAAACCTTGGCATTGGCATTCCCACTCTTGTAGCTAACTACGTGCCTGATGGCATTGAAGTGATGCTTCAATCTGAAAATGGTTTATTGGGCATGGGGCAGTTTCCTACCGAAGCGGAAATTGATGCAGACATGATTAACGCAGGTAAGCAAACCGTAACCACGGTAACGGGTGCGTCTATTTTTTCCAGCGCTGAAAGCTTTGCCATGATACGCGGCGGCCATGTGGATTTAACGGTTTTAGGTGCATTTGAAGTGGATCAAAACGGCAGTATTGCTTCTTATATGATCCCAGGAAAACTGATTAAAGGTATGGGCGGTGCTATGGACTTAGTAGCCGGTGCAGATAATATTATTGTGACCATGACCCATGCCAGCAAGCACGGTGATTCAAAACTATTAGAAAAGTGCGAACTGCCTTTAACTGGTGTGAGCTGCATTAAAAAAGTGATTACCGATTTAGCCCTCTTAGAAATAAAAGATGGCGCCTTTCATTTACTTGAACGGGCACCAGGTGTCAGTGTTGAAGAAATCGTTGAAAAGACCGCAGGTAAACTGGTTGTGCCTGAACACGTACCCGAAATGACATTTTGATTGTTAGTATTTAAATAAATAAAACACCGTTATTCTGGCCACCTTTAAAAAGTAAAAGGCATAACGGGATTTATGTTTTATTATAAAAACACACTGTATATAAGCCATAATTAAAGCCTTCCCATCAACCAATCTATCTAAATTCATTCAAAGTGAATCCTTTAACATAAGATCATTGCCTTAACCATCGACTCTTGTATCATGCGACTAAACATCAATCACAAAAAAATAATGGCTTTTGTATCATGATAAAGAATATTTGGCATCCCGTTGATGAGCACCCTGAATTGCTTGTGGGTCAATATATTGTGCCGAATTTTGTTTCTAACTCTATGGCTTTAAAAATATCGGATAACGAATACATTGTTATGAGCCCTGGCACACCATTGTTGGACACCTGGAAAGAACAACACACAGAAGATATTAAACTCCACATTATATTTCCAAATGCATACCATCACCTTGGAGCTTTAGACTGGTTAGCGGCATACCCAAGCGCCAAGCTTTACGCCAGTGAACAAGCTATACCTCAGTTACAAGGAAAAGGGTTTTCTAGCCACACTATTCTGGCACTTGAGCAAACACAACCACCCTTGCCTGAAGGCTACGAAATCTTATTTCCACCCGGCCATAAAGCAGGTGATATTTGGTTAAAAAAACAACACATTATGAGCTACAAGCAGTCACCTACCAGCACCTGGATCACTTGCGATAGCTTTTTAAATTACGAACGACTATCCAACCAACCTATCGCCCGCATGATGCAAAAATTACTGGGCGCGGCCCCAGGTTTAAAAATTAGCCAAGTGGTTAAATGGTTTATTCTAGACAATCGAAAATCGTTTAAATCTTGGACATTAAAACAATTGGATAAAGACCAACCAATCACTTTGATTCCAAGTCACGGTGAAATTAGAAATGATCCGTTACTTGCTTCAAGAATCCGTAAGGTTATTAAGAGCCGATTATAGAACCAAATGCGTGATTGTTTGTGATAGCTAATAAAGTTGGCGTTAATAGTAAGTTATCTATTCTCGCCTTCGTGATTTAATCACTCACTCTAACTTACGCTGTAATAGTTTTGGTACATCTATGATTACATTATTTCGCTTCATCATTTCTGCCCTACCAAGTCACTTAGCAGCAAGGTTCGCCTTATTTATTGCTCGGTTTCCGGCCATTAAGCCCAAACTTAAGGAGCGTGATCGTGCAGCATTAGCATCTGCCACAGGCTTTACATTTAGTGAAGGCAGCAGAGTTGCCTACAGCTGGGGATCAGGCCCAATTATCATCCTTATTCACGGCTGGGAAGGACGTGCTAGTCAATTAGCCCCCATTGCTCAAGCGCTTGCTAAAAAAGGCTTTTGTGCCATCGCATACGATGGAAAAGCACATGGAAAATCAACTGGGAAAAGCACAACATTTCTTGGCATCCAACAAGATATACAAGCGATTACTAAGCACCTTAACCAACCTATTCATGCTTATGTCGCTCACTCTGCAGGTGGCTTATCGTTAATGGCAGCTCGCATTAAACATAACGTAACAGCCAAACACTTCATTACCCTTGCCGCACCCCGAGCACCCTATCCTTTCATCAATACACTTAAAAGAGAGCTTGGCATAGGCAATAAGACCAAGCAGCACTGTCAAAACCAGGTGGCAAAGCAGTTTGATCTTTCATGGGATGCATTAATGGACGGATTTGCCTTTGAGGGTAGCGAACAAGGAAAGCTACTTGCTATATTTGATGAACAGGATGAGCTTGTTGATCCAGCTGATGCTGACGTTGTAATTAAACGATGGCCTAACGCTCAAACTTATACCACTCAAGACCTGGGGCATATCAAAGTACTATGGGACAAGCAGGTAATAGACCGGATAGTTAGCTTTGTATCCACACCTAGCAGCACCGGGAATCCCCCGTAAACCCTTGTTTTACTGGGGTTAAGCGTCTTTATTTAACGCGGTAAACCCCATGTAAATTATTGCCATCTTGATATCCCTTTCTATACTGAAATATACCGATATTTTGTATAATGAAGACTCATGAATAATTTACCGTTACAGCTGTATCCCCTAACAAAATCTAAGCTCTGCTCTTTCTTAGTGGCTGTTTGCAGCTTGCTTTTATGCCTACCCACTTCGGCCCAAAATACAAGTTCTGCCTCTCAACTAATAAGCGACCTACAAAAGGGTCAGCACATCATTTACATGCGCCACAGCTTAACCAACCGCGACCAAAGGGACGACAACAAAAAAGATTTTGACCATTGCAGCAGCCAACGTAACTTATCTGATGAAGGAAGAAAATTAGCGGAAAAAATAGGCGAGAAAATAAAGGACTTCGAAATTCCTATTGGTAAAGTGCTTTCAAGCCCCTATTGCCGCTGTAAAGAAACAGCCGAACTTACATTTGGTTCATATACAATTGAAAAAGACCTACAATTTTCCATGTCAAAGAAACCCGCTGAACTGAAAATGCTGGGAGACCGCTTAAAGCAACTAATGCAAAACACTACGACTGGTAAAGACAATACTGTCTTTGTTGGGCACACGTCTAACTTAAGAGAGGGCTTAGGTATTTGGCCAAAGCCTGAAGCCGTTATCGCTGTATTCAAAAAAGTCGATAATGACGTCTTATTCAAAGGTTTCATTAAACCCAATGACTGGAAATAGCCACAAAACTCCTAGTGACAAAACAGGCCTGAAATACTGGTTCATAGGTAAACTAGGGCTATCTTTACGAGCTCGGTTTTTTTTGCCTTCGTTTATCGGGATTGTGCTGGCACTTCTTCTTAACTTTTTTTATCAATCCATTCTTGTATCTAATCAAAATACCTTTCAAAAGTTAAAAGAAAACAACTTACCTCAGATCAGTGACATAAGTCGTATTAGTGTGTCCCTTGTCAACAATCAAAATAAGCTAAGTCATCTTTTACTTTCGACTATTGAGGATCCTGATGAAGAAAGGATTTATTTGGGTGGCCGAGAAATCTATCAAAATTTGTATTCTATTGAAGAATCTATTAAATCAAGTTTAGAAACCAGTTCAAATGAGGTTCAAACTCATTTATTCAAAATTAACAGACTATACAAACTCTATAAAAATAGTGTTGAAAATGCTCTAGAAATATCGACAGTAGATACCAAGCTTGCATTAAAAGAACTCATAAAATCAGGCGATGCCTCGCAAGAGCTGAATAACTTATTCATCAAGCTATCTGATTTCCATACTAAAAGTTTAAACATCTCTGATGAATTACTTAACAACTCATTATTAGACCAAACAAAAATCAATGCCATTAGCTTCACACTCATACTGATCATGATCATCTTGCCTATTCTATTTTTTAGAAAGCTAACAGGCAATCTCGATCAAATTAATAAGGCTCTGGTTAAACTTAATAACGGCGAAACTCAGATAGTTCTACCTGATACGAACGATACATATATTAAAAATTTAGCTGATGTGGTGATAGCATTTCAGGAAACGCTATTTGATATTGTTGAAGCTAAGAAAAAAGCAGAAGAATCGAGTACTGCCAAATCGGAATTTTTAGCGGTGATGAGCCATGAGATTAGAACGCCTATGAATGGCGTATTGGGCATGTTAAATCGCATTATAAAATCAGACCTAACAAATGAGCAATTACACATTATTAAAACCGCTCAAACCAGTGCGCAATCTTTATTACGCATAATCAATGACATATTAGATTTCTCTAAAATTGATGCGGGTAAACTGGATATTGACCCTATGGATTTTGATCTTGCCCAACTAATAACCTCCATCATGTCTGAACAAAAATTAGCATCTAAGAATACTCAACTAGCATTAACTTCAAATATAAACTTCCCGCATGGTAGTCACTTTCATGGAGACCCAATTCGGACGAAGCAAATACTCGATAACTTATTATCAAATGCCATTAAATTCACTGAAAATGGCAGTGTTACACTTACCGCAAGCAGCATTGATGTAGGCCCCAATCAAAACAACATAATATTTACAATTAAGGATACCGGTTGTGGCATACCTCAAAATAAATTAGACGTTTTATTTGAGCCCTTTACTCAAGCAGATTCATCCACCACTCGGCAATACGGAGGGACTGGATTAGGCCTGAGTATCGTTCGTAAACTCTGCCACTTAATGGATGGATACATTAATGTCTCAAGTACTGTGAATTCAGGTTCTGAATTTGTGGTTAGCCTGCCGCTTATGCCCATTGAATCAGCACAAGATAACAACACGGCAGACACCAATTTATCTAACCTTAATAAATCAGGAGAACAAAACGTGCCTGAATTACAAGACGGTAAACAGATAAATAATCAAAATAAAAAGGTTTTGATTGTTGAAGATAATCCAATCAACATTGAGGTGTTAACTTATATATTAGAAGACCTATATTTAAACCTAGATATCTCAACGGCTACTGACGGGTCACTCGCGATTAAGAAGCTTAATGCCTGCTCTATTTTAACCCCTTTTGATCTAGTACTAATGGACTGCCAAATGCCAGTAATGGATGGCTATGAAGCCAGTAAACAAATACGCAGTGGCAAAGCTGGCAATATTTATGTTAATGCACCTATTATTGCTATCACTGCCAATGCAATGAAAGGCGATAAAGAAAAGTGTTTACTGGCTGGAATGACAGATTTTTTAAGCAAACCCATAAATGAAGATGAGCTAAAAACAATTTTAGAAAAACACCTTTAACCATTCCTTGTTTAATCCCACGTTATTTAACGCCTATTTTCTATAACTATTAACCAGAGTTATGGGTATTCATGAAAACAATCCATTTCACGTGGATCATTAAAGCGCTTAATGTAAAGCCATACTCAAATATGGATAATACTCAATTGAACAATTTTAATAATAAAGTGGCATTAATTACTGGAGCCGGAAATGGCATTGGCAGAGCCACTGCAATTGCGTTTGCAAAGCAACAAGCAAAAGTGGTGGTTGCTGACATCAGTCATGCTGATGGTGAAAAAACGGTTGAGTTAATTACCCAGGCAGGCGGCACCGCTATTTTCATTCCTTGCGATGTAACTAAGGATGCTCAGGTACAAGCCTTGGTTGACGGTACGCTTGAAGCTTACGGTCAACTGGATATTGCATTCAATAACGCTGGCATTGAAATTGAGCAAAGCAAACTAGCAGAAGGCGAAGAAGCCATTTATGACAAAATTATGGATGTAAACGTAAAAGGCGTGTGGCGATGCATGAAATACCAAATTCCCGCCATGCTAAAGCAATCAAGCTCTGCCATTGTGAATACAGCATCTATTGCTGGATTAGGCGCAGCGCCTAAAATGAGCATTTACAGTGCAAGCAAACACGCGGTAATTGGCCTAACAAAATCAGCTGCTATTGAATACGGTAAAAAAGGGTTACGAGTAAATGCAGTATGCCCTGCCGTTATTGATACAGAAATGTTCAGTCGCGCAGCAGAAGCCGATCCTAGAAAAGCTGAATATGTAAAAAGCCTTCACCCTGTAGGGCGCATTGGTCAAGCAGAAGAAGTGGCGGCCGCTGTATTGTATCTATGTTCCGATTTGGCAGGCTTTACAACCGGTATTGCTTTGCCTGTAGATGGTGGTGTAACCGCCATTTAATTATTGAATTTCAAACCATTTACTTTCAAATAATAAACCCATGAAATGTTAAACTGTTAAACACAAAAAAAGCGATGAGCAGAATTATCTGATCATCGCTTTCTTATCAAGAAAAAGTGTATTCGATTGCTTTAAAAACTATGTTTCTTCAAGCTAAACGCACCTCGAACTTCTCCTACTGAATAACCCGTTGCATGATCTGATGGGTAAAGCTCACTAATCTTTTTAGATACTGCAGGGCCTAATGTCTTACCATGGCAAGCTAAGCAAATGCCTTCTGTGGTAATGGCTTTCATAACCCGTGTTTCTTTATCAGTTTCAAGCACTGCCCATAACTTATTAGGCGGCGTCCCTGCTTTTAACTTTTTATCAAATATTTCTAGCTGCTGCTTTTCCCACTCATCAGGCTGATTATTATCATTGCGCCACTTGAGGCTGGTACGTGATACATCCCAAGCAGATTCACTGGATTTTTTGGCAATCAATGGTGCCTGAATATTACACACAGATAATCCCTTTACTGGACCGCCTGTCATCATTGCACCCTTTAATTCTGCTTTAAGTGTTTTCCCAAATCCTTGAATAATGGGTTTAACCTCTGTAATTAGTGATTGTTGATCCGCCATGACATAAGGCGCCAAAACCAACAAAAGCCATACTGATAATTTATTCATGATTATTCCTCAGCTCAACACGCGATAGATTAGAAAACACTAATATACACCTATATAAACATCTCTCAAGCCCCATTCAGCATTTTTATCGTCCCAACTATTGATATATCAATATTTTTATATTAATTAGATTTAAAAGCTAATACCTCACGCATAACTCGCGATATATCGCTAACATGGTTATCATCAATGAATCTAAACTAAGAACTCTCCATATGTCGTCAAAAACCCCCTCCACAGTGAATCTACTTAAACGCTATGAATTTATATTAAATTCTATGTCTGAGGGCGTATATGGCTTGGATGCTGATGGACTTGCCAGTTTCGTTAACCCAGCAGCAGAAAAGCTTACTGGCTGGCTAGGAAATGAATTAATTGGAAAGAATATCCATGAATTTCATCACCATAGCCACTCTGATGGCAGCCACTATCCTAAATGTGACTGCCCTATTTACCAGTGCTTACAAGACGGCCAAACTCGCTTTAAAGAAAATGAAGTATTCTGGTGCCCAGACGGGTCTAGCTTTGCCGTGGAATACAGTGCTACCCCTATCATAGAAAACAATAAGATCTGCGGCGCAGTGGTTGTCTTTAAA
>JAWUVN010000111.1:0-11356 GCA_034112345.1 Bermanella sp.
TAATAGCGATAATATTCTTTCGCTAGAAGATATGGAGCAAGCATACCTGCACAAGGTAAACCGCTTTTTTAGCGGCGATAACCGCCAATTAGCCAAAATTCTAGGGATAAGCGAGAGAACTCTTTACCGTAAACTGCAAACCAGTAAAACAGACCCTTTATAGAAACCCCTAAAGCCAGTACAATTTACATCGTTTATATATTCAGATTTAGGTATCAATATGGGTCGCGCCTACCAAAACCGCAAAGAGTCTATGGCTAAAACCTCTGACGCCAAAGCCAAGGTGTACAGTAAATACGGTCGAGAGATATACGTTGTTGCAAAATCAGGTGGTTTAGATCCTGATGGCAACCTAGCGCTGCGCAGCATTATTGATCGCGCAAAAAAAGACCAAGTGCCTTCCCACGTAATCGACAAAGCCATTGATAAAGCCAAAGGCGGCGGTGGTGAAGACTTTGATACAGCGCGCTACGAAGGCTATGGCCCCGGTAGCACCATGGTGATTGTAGATTGCTTAACAGACAACCCTAACCGTACTTTTGGTGATGTGCGCATCGCGTTCACTAAAACCAAATGCAAAATAGGTACGGCTGGTGCAGTAAGCCACATGTTTGATCACAGCGCGATTTTTGTATTCGCCAGTGACGACGAAGAAACAATGCTAGAAGCATTAATGGAAGCCGATGTTGATGTAACCGACATAGAGTGTGAAGAGGGTAAAATGACCGTTTTTGCACCGCATACCGATTATTTCAAAGCCAAAACCGCTATTACAGCAACATTAGGTGAAGTTGAATTTGATGTGGATGAAATACAATTTATCCCTCAAAACACAACTGAAGTGAAAGGGGATGACGTAGCATTGTTTGAAAAATTCATAGACATGCTTAATGATCTAGATGACGTACAAAATATTTATCATAACGCTGAGTTTTAATTCTCGTTAGTTGATCGCATAAAAAATGGCGCTTAAAGCGCCATTTTTTATGCCTGTCATTTAATCATCTTTCAACCGCTCAATGCCTAATGCTTTTAGCGTGTATTTTTCATAAATGGGCTCGCTGGTGCCATTTTTCATTTTACGAATAAAGTATTTTTCAAACGCAACCTTCGCATAATGTACCCATTTTCCTTTTTTAAACCAGGTAACATTACGCGGTGGAATTTGAGGGATCGCCACAAATGCAGCCCCTGTATCCCCCATATCCGCTAAACAAATCGCGTTCCAAGTACCACGACTTGTCGGCTCTTCGTTATTTATAACCTTAACAAGATTTTCGGTAATGGCCGTCATCATTGATTCAATCATGTAGCCTGTTTTAGGCGTGCCTGTAGGCACAGGCGTATCTTCAACTGGAGGAATGGCAATGCACACACCCGCCGAATAAATATTGCTATACGCTGGGCTTCTTTGAAATTCATCAACAATAACAAACCCTTTTGGATTACATAAATCCGGCACATTCGCCACTGCCGGCACCCCTCTAAAAGGCGGTATCAACATACTATGATTAAACGGCAGTTCGTGTTTCTTAATCACTTCTTTATTGTCATTGTATTCATCAACATGCATCAAGCCATCTTCAACCTTGCTCACACTGGCATTACAAATCCATTTGATACTGTGATTACGCAAATCACTTTCTAGCATGCTTTTTGAGTCACCTACGCCCCCTAAGCCTAAGTGACCTATATATGGTTCGCTGGTCACAAATGTCATGGGTACTTGATCGCGTATTTTTTTATCTCGTAATGCTTTTTCTAAAATAAACGCATATTCATAAGCCGGTCCAAAACAACTGGCACCCTGAAATGATCCCACAACAACGGGGCCAGGTGTCGCCATAAGTTGCTTAACATCTTCGTAACATTGCTCAGCATGAGGCAAGCTGCAAACAGACTGCGTATGGCCTTCAGGCCCTGCTCCCTCTATTTGATCAAATGCCAAATCCGGTCCGGTGGCTATGACCAAGTAATCATAGCTAACCACATCACCGTTCGATAACTTGAGTTGATTATCAGCTGCTACAATCTCATCAACACGAGCAGCAATAAATTCAATGCCTTTTTTGCTCACATATTTTTTGATAGGAATCGTGGTTTCTTTTCGATCTCGCCAACCTACCGCAACCCATGGGTTTGAAGGAACAAATTGGAATTCCTCTCGCTCATTGATTAAAGTGACTGTGTGCTCTTTATTATTAAGCGCTTCTCGAATCTCATACGATCCGGCCATACCGCCGGTACCCGCTCCAATTATCACTACATGTGCCATGCTGCACCTCAATATAAGCAATTACTATATTAGTAGTATCTTATATTTAGGCCAAGTACAACAATACTTTAGTCTAATAAGACTAAATCATGACCTAGGCAGATAATTTCAAAACGTCTCAGCTTCATTTAATGATCTAAATCAGATCTAATAGCTTACTAAGCGAAGACTGAATGGATAACAAGTTTCATCATGGAAGTAATCTATAAATACAATCAAGCAATCAGTGCAGAACAGTTTTTAGATGTACTAAACACCAGCACCCTTGCCGAACGCAGGCCAACCGATAACCTAGCCTGCATTCAGGGCATGTTAGACAATGCCAATTTAACGTACAGCGCATGGGTAGGTGAAAAATTGGTGGGCATTGCTCGTTGCCTGACCGATTTTCATTACTGCTGCTACGTATCCGATCTAGCAGTAGATGCCAGCTTGCAACACTCCGGAATTGGTAAACAGCTAATTAAACTGTGCACTGAAAAAACCAAAGATACCTGCAAACTCATATTATTAGCCAGTCCAGATGCCAATACTTATTATCCTAAAATCGGTATGGAACACATGGACCGTTGCTGGATATTAAATCCAGGACAAACATTAAAGCAGTGAAGATTAAATATGTCTGAAATCAAACTAGAAGAACATCAAAAAGCAGAAATTGTTACCAAGTTAAAGCGATACTTCAGCGATGAAATGAATCAAGACATCGGCCAATTTGAAGCCGAGTTTTTGCTGGATTTTTTCGCTAAAGAAGTTGGTGGATTCTTTTACAATCGTGGGCTTCAAGATGCAGGACAAGCATTTGAAGAAAAATTAGAAGACGTTCAACAACATCTTTACGAATTAGAAAAGCCAACTTATTAAACATGATCACCATAAATAATCTCAACGCCAACCTGCATCAAAATAATCAACTTTTGATTCACAACCTTTCGATTAAAGCCGGAGATTCCTGGGCATTCATTGGCAGTAATGGCAGTGGAAAATCCGCCTTGGCCAGTTTGTTTTCTGGTCGATTAAGCGCTGACGATTCACCTAACTATTCAGATAAAATAAAAGGCTTGAAAGATCTAACCATCGCCGTAGTCAGTTTTGAAGAACAGCAACGCTTAATTGACCAAGAACACGAACGTGACGAAAGCGACCTAACCAACGAAGTATTTGAAGGTACGCCGGTAATCGACTTATTTTTAGAAATAAGCCAAGACAAAAAATCCATTGAAAAATGGACAAAAGCGTTCAATGTCCAAGGGCTGCTTAAAACGGGTTTTCGTAAACTGAGTACAGGCGAAAGCCGAAAGATCATATTGATTCGTGCATTATTACAAACAGCTGATCTGTTAGTGTTCGACGAACCCTTTGATGGTCTAGATGCACAGAGTCAAAGTAACCTAAAAGACACTCTTGAACAGCTTCACGCAAACGGACAAAGTTTAATCTTAATTCTTAATCGTCTAGACGAAGTTCCTAATTGGGTTTCGCACATGGGTTTTTTACATAACTGCCAACTCATAGCCCAAGGATCTAAGCACCTGGTTTTACAAGATGAAACCGTAAAAGCATTTTTAACATTCAACGCCGAAACGTTACAACTGCCAGACTGCGATCCATGCGCACCCAAACTTAAACTTGACCCTCAACAACCTTTGGTCAAATTAAATAATGGGAAAGTAGCGTACTGCGAAAAACTGATTTTTAAAGATCTTAACTGGACCATAAAACAAGGTGAGCACTGGTCAGTTCTTGGCCCAAACGGATGCGGAAAAAGCACATTATTAAATTTAATCAGCGGCGATCACCCTCAATGTTACGCGAATGACCTTACCGTCTTTGGAATCAAACGTGGCAGCGGTGAAAGCATTTGGGATATCAAGCAACACATAGGCATCATCAGTGCTGCTCTTCAGTGGCAATACAAGACAGGTACAAACGTTATTAGCACCGTCATCAGCGGATTATTTGACAGTATTGGTTTATACACTCAAGTAGAAGACCATCAAAAAGAATTAGCCCTAAACTGGCTAAAGCAAGTCAACCTCGAACACCAAGCCAACACACCACTACACCAACTCAGTTACGGTGAACAACGCTTGGTTCTCATCTGTCGCGCTATGATTAAACAACCTGCGCTATTAATCTTAGATGAGCCTTGCCAAGGTCTAGACGAACCAAATCGCCAATTGGTACTGGGGGTTATCAATATGTTAGCCCAACAAAAAGCCACAACCTTACTCTATGTGACACATCATAAATCAGACTTAATGCCATGTTTCACCAAAAGCCTTGTTTGTTATGACGTGAATCCAGAATCTGGCAGCTTATGGCGAATTTAGTCTCTACTATATAGGAGCATTTCAACCCCACTTGAGCTAGTCTAAATAGATTATCTAGGCTATAGCTCCCTTATGATCAAAGCGCTTTCCATCTACATATTAACTCTAATGCTTGCATTTCAGGTGCATGCGTTTGAAGTTATTGTGGATGAAAGACAAGTAATTGATCTCAACCAGCCAATGCCAAGCTTTCTTGTGGACACCGACACCCTAATAAACCCTAAGCAGAATAAGTTATTTTCACTTGAAAATTATCCTCAATCAATTAAACCCAGCGCTAAGGGCAGTTGGTATAAAATACGATTAAAAGCAGACTTTACAAGTCAGCAGCCGCAAAGCCGAACCATTGTTATTGATAGCCATATAATTCGTCACTTACATTTTTATTTATTCGATGATAACCAGCTAATACAAAGTGAACAGCTGGGAATCAAAGACCCAGATAACATCATTCATCACACCGATCTTCGCGACTACCAAAGTCCATATTTTCAATTTTACATTAAAAATGGAACCCCTCTTACTCTATTAATTTACAAACAAAATCATGGTCCAAGTATATTGCCCATGACCATTTATAATGATGTGGGATTAAAACAAAAAGAGAGGAAAATAAATTTCTTTTGGGGAGGAGTGATCTGTGTCCTCTTGGTTATGGCAATGTACAACATAATTGTATATGCCATGCACCCCAATAAAGCCTACTTATGGTATATGGCATTTCATAGCTTAATGATTCTTTACTTTGGTGGTTTAAATGGATATGGCTATTTAATTTTCCCCTTAGAGCTTCAAATTTTTCTATCTCAAAACATAATGGCAATGAACTTTTTTATAATATTTATTGTTATGAATTTTGCATCCATATTTTTAGATATTAAATCTAATGCCCCAAAATTTTTAAAATTTATTAAACCAATCAGTATTGCCAGTATTGCCGGAGGATTCACCTGTTTTTTCTTACCGGATTACACAATGATTCCCATATTTTCAATCCTTCAATTGTTTGGAAGTGTATTTGGAATAGCTGCAGCAATAACGGCTTATCGGAATCATTATAAACCTGCTAAGTACTTTTTAATGTCATGGATCTTCACTCTTCTGGGTGGAGCCATCGGTATGGGGACTGTGTTAGGTAGCCTACCCATTAACTTTTTTACGTTACATGGATTTATGTTTGGCACACTTGCAGAGTTATTTTTATTTTCTGTAGCACTGGCTCACCGCATGAAAAGCATTGAAATGGATATGCTCAGCCAATCTTATATTTATCCTGACACTAATATTGGTAACTTCACTTATCTTAAAAGTTTGCTACCGAAACTCATCCCGATAATTCAAGAAAAAAATGAACGGATAATTGTCATAATTATTGAAATTTATGGGCTTAAAGATTTGGTAAGGCTATATGGTCCGCAAGCCTTATCTGATTTCTACCGGAATCAAACAGGCTTAATTTCGCACCACCTTAGAGAGCAAAAATGGTCTATACCAATGGATCTTCCGTCAGGTAAACAGATTCATTTAATTGCGCTTCCTGGTGAACAAATATTTTTAATGGGTAACATCCCTATTAATCAAACAAAAGAATTCGAGTATGAATTCGTTAGAAATATTATTGAAACTCTGGGTAAAAAAATAAATGAATATTCAGAAAACTATTACCAAAATATTAAAATACGATTTACGGCTGGCTGTAATATATTAAATAAAGATGATGATTTCTCTAATTGCCACAGGCAAAGCCAAGTAGCATTACTGACGGCACAACAAGATCATAAAATATGGGAAATGTACTCTCCTGAACAAGATGAGAAAATTATTAACCAGGTTGCGCTAATGTCTGAGTTAGAAAGTGCGATTAATAATAATGCTCTCAATATTTACATCCAGCCACAGTTTTTTCTTAAAAATCTAAAAATGAATGGTGGTGAGATATTATTGCGTTGGAATCACCCAGAAAGAGGCTTTGTAGGTCCGCATATTTTCATCCCTCTAGCCGAAAAAAGTGGCCTGGTTTTTTCTATCACTAAATATGTAATTAACAAAACATGTAAATGGTTAAGCGAAATTAAAGATGGGTACCCAGAGTTCTATGAAACATTTGAGGTCTCTATTAATTTATCGGCTCTCGACATGGCGCAAGACCAGCTTATTACACATCTGCAAAGCAGTATTTTTTATCATGGTATTGATAGCAGTAAAATTGTTTTAGAAGTAACAGAATCAGCCGTATTAGCTAATGCTGACTTATTTTTAAAAACCATTAAAAAATTAAAACTACTAGGGTTTAGAATATCCATTGATGACTTTGGAACAGGCTACAGCTCTATGCAGTATTTACAAACAATGAAAGCCGATGAAATTAAAATCGACATGGCATTTATTCGTGGCATAGATAAAAATATCACCAGTCAAAATATCGCAAAAGCGATTATTCAACTGGCACATTCAACTGGTGCAAGAACCGTTGCCGAAGGCATACAGTCAGATGAAGAAATGCGATGCTTAAAATCCTTGAACTGCAGTAAAGCACAGGGCTTCTACTGGACACCCGCTATTCCCTTGGATCAGTTCACAAAAGAACACATTAAGAATCATTAAATTTCTCGTTCATCCGCCCCTGCTTTTACCCACAAGCTAGAACACAATATCCATTAATTTTCACATCACTCCAAATATCGACCAATAAACAGACAAGTAATCGTCATATCCACACTATTTAGTTCTTACTAAGCTCGTAAACGCCAACTTATTGTCGAAACGTAGAATTGTTTGACAATCCTATCAGTGGTGTCTAATCTCCAATAATCACTAGAAGTAATATATTCGGTTATGCAGTAATTACCGTGAATACCAAGGAGAGATAGCCATGTTATTGCAGGCACTAAAACCACAAACCACAATAACCATAAAAAAATACGGTTACTTTATTTTTCTCATTCCATTATTCATGCCTGCACTTAGTTACTATTGGGGGCAAAATTCTGAATACGGTAATCTGTATGCATGGTCTGCATTAGCCTTAGTGTATGCAGTAGTGCCGGTTTTAGATGTGTTACTTGGTAAAGACCCCGTTAACCCAGAAGTAAACGAAGAGTCAAAACTCAATAACGATCAGTTTTATCGTTACCTAGCGATATCCGCTTTCCCGCTGTATTTAATTTGTTTATTTAGTACCGCATATTTCTTCATTAACTGGACTGAACTTTCACTTATTGGTCAAATTGGCTATGTGATCAGCATGGGCGTAGTAGGCGGTATTATTGCCATTAACGTGGGCCATGAACTCATTCATAAAAATACCAAACTAGAAAAAATTTCCGGCGGCTTGCTATTATCATTAGTCAGTTATGGTGGTTTTGTCATTGAGCATATTTATGGTCACCATGTTCATGTATCCACACCTGAAGATGCAAGTTCATCTCGCTATAACCAAGGCCTTTATAATTTTTTACCCAATGCATACCTCCATAATTTTTTAAACGCATGGAAGCTACAAAAAGTACGACTGGCAAAAAAAGGCTTGTCTTTATTCAGCGTACAAAATGAATTGATTTGGTATTACACTTTCAGTATTGCGATTAGCTTATTGATGGGAGTGTTCTTTGCTTTACTGGGTGCAGAGTTCTGGATGGGAGTCGCGTTCTTCTTTGTACAAAGTTTTATTGCCTTCACTTTACTAGAGATTATCAATTATATTGAACATTACGGTCTGCACCGTCGTAAAATGAATACAGGTAAGTACGAACGTGTTTCACCAGAGCACAGTTGGAACAGCAATTATTTTTTAACCAATATGTTTCTATTTCAATTACAACGCCACAGCGACCACCATGCTTATGCCGCCAGACGCTACCAAGTACTGCGCCATCATGAGAACAGCCCTCAATTACCATTTGGCTATGCCACCATGTTTATCATTGCTCTGTTTCCACCATTATGGAAATCCATTATGAACCCAAGAGTAAAAGCCTATTACAAGCATGAAGATCAAGCATTAGGCGCACACTAAAATCTGATTAATTCATACACCGAGTTGTCTCTGTAGCCTGCTTATCTAATCGTGATTAGATAAGCAGGCTTTTTTGTTATTGCGCCATAAACTGTTATCAACCCCCTCTAACCTGACTTTAATGATTAGTGCAGATATCGATATATTTCGTTATGCTCAAGCACCCATATTTTAATTGTCAGCCAACCACTATGACGAATGTACGTACCATCAATTCATTTTTAGAAAATGACTTTCCTCAATGTCGTACTCGTGTAGAAAAATTAAGTGACAAGCATGCACTTGTTCGCCATAAAATTGAAACCGCAGACCTAAGACCAGGAGGCACCGTTTCTGGGCCTGTCATGTTTGCCGTAGCCGATCTCGCCTTATATGTTGCCATACTGAATGAAAAAGGCATGATCCCATTAGCGGTTACCACTAATATTAATATCAATTTCTTAAACAAACCTGATGCCACTAAAGACCTTATAGCTGAGTGCCGATTGATTAAGGTTGGAGCTAAGCTGGTTATTGGCGATGTATTTATCTACAGCGACGGTATAGATTTACCAGTTGCCCATGCCACAGGTACGTACTCGATACCTAATACAGAGCCTAATACAAAGCCTAATGCCACGACCTAATACACTAAACTCCGCTATACATTGATAAAAAAGAGAATTTTATGAAATTATTACTAACTGTTTACGCGTTACTCTTGTCTAGTACGATTTGCGCTGGCCCACTAAATCAAGAAATTAATTTTCTTAAAAACTATATACAAAATAGTCCTTGTCAGTTTAATCGAAACGGAGATACACATTCAGCACCCGAGGCTTTACAGCATATTAATAAGAAGTATGAATACTTCAAAGACGATATAACCTCAGCCGAACAGTTTATTGAAAAATCGGCCAGTAAAAGCACACTATCAGGCAAACCTTACACCGTGATCTGCCCACCCAGCGATAAACAAGATGGCCATGGTCAGCAAACATTAAGCAGCAAAACTTGGTTGCTGCGCGCACTCGCTGATTACCGAAATCAAATTCAATAAGCGGCCTATTTTAAAATGAATCAAATCTAGGCAACCCAGAAAATATAGCTTTAAACTATCAATCAGAAATAGTTAATAGCTATCTATCCAACAGCTAATTTTCATTATCCCTTTCATCCCACATACACTATCTAAATTCTATACAAAGAATAGCTGGTAACTTAACAGACTACAGAGCGAGATAATTATGAAAACTCAACAACCTATAGAAACCACAAGCCATACAACTGCACAAGCAGAAAAATTAGAATGTAACTACACTAACAACTACTACGGTGATCAGGTGTGTGTGCTAAAACGAAAGGAAGCATAAAATGAACTTACAAGAATTGTTTTTATACTTTAGTGAACCTATTCAAGTGGAAGCCACACAGCTGAACGACAATGCTTAGCTCTGACAGCTATATTTATATATCAATTGCCGCTTTTCAACTTGCATCCTCACTGAAGCATGTGATCACAATAGAGTGATCTAAAATACAGCCTCTCTCGTATTTTTATTAAGTTAATGAGAATGGTATGGATCATATGAATATTCTAATCAGTGGTGCCAGCGGGTTAATTGGTACATCTCTTTCTGCCCATTTAAAGTCTCAGGGCCATCAAGTTCATACGCTTAAACGCAACCAACCTAACGCCAATTTTAACTGGAATCCCGATGACGGCTTTATCCAGCTTGATCCGAATATTCAGCTAGATGCCGTAATCAATCTTAACGGGGTCAACATTGGCGATAAACGCTGGAATGCATCACGCAAAGCCCAAATCATTGAAAGCCGTGTAAACAGTACCCAGCTGCTCACAAGCACCATTGCCAAGCTTGCTATACCGCCTAAAGTCTTTATCAATGCCAGCGCCATTGGTTTTTATGGGGACACTGGAAGCACCCTTTCAAGTGAGCACTCTCCTGCTGGGGATAACTATTTAACCCATGTGGTCACTCAATGGGAAGCCGCTGCCAAACCGCTGAACGATACAGGTATCCGTACGGTATTTATTCGCTCAGGTGTCGTAATATCAGAAAAAGGTGGGGCGCTTAAAAAAATGCTGATGCCATTTAAATTTGGCCTAGGAGGGAGAATTGGTACCGGCCAACAATTCATGAGTTGGATCAGCCTAACCGATGAATTGCGTGCTATTGAATACCTACTGAATCACGATATTCACGGGCCCGTTAATCTAACCGCGCCCAACCCTGTCACTAATCAGGTTTTTACTAAAGCGCTTGGGCAAGCGCTGAAACGATACACACCATTTCCCATGCCAAGCATCATTGTAAAAATTCTATTTGGCGAAATGGGTAAGCTATTACTGCTGGGCAGTAATCGAATTGAGCCTGGTATACTCTCTGAGCACGGTTTTAAATTCTTATACCCAGATATTCACAGCGCCCTTAAACATACGCTCTCGAAAAATTAAACGGCTAACAGTATCACCATGTATTAATCATTCGGCATTAGCTGCTCATATTTAAATGACATATAAGGAATTAACACAAAATTCAGACATAAAAAAAGCAGCCTAAGCTGCTTTGATATCATATGTAATGCGCACTTAACTTTTAACTGTTTTAAACGTCTCTCTTAAAAGTTTTACATCATTGGCAGCTCGATGAAGCTCTAGGCCTAAAACCTTTCCGGTTTCGTCTTTTACATTGCTCCAATTATCTAATTCGTCTTCGCTTAATAATCGGG
>JAWUVN010000112.1:0-14811 GCA_034112345.1 Bermanella sp.
TTCCATTTCTTCAGGGGTTAAGCCCTTCATCTGCTTTGTTGCTAGCGCAGCCCATTCGTCATATGTGTACTTTTTATCTGTCATACTATTTCGCCCTTTAAGGACATGTAGGAGTCGCACCCTGTGCGCGAATTCCTAAGCCTAATTTTGAGGTCTTAGAAACGAGAGTTGTTATTTTAATTAGAATAACAACTCTCGCTTCGTTCAGTCAATAATTTGAATGTGGGGATCGCGCAAGGGGTGCGACTCCTACAAGGTTATTTTTAGTGGCTCATTGGTTGATTGAGTTCAATAAGAACCCCGTCACAAGATTTTGGATGAATAAAAATTACCATGCAATTATGTGCACCGAGATAGGGGGCATCGCTTAAAAATTCATAGCCTTTAGCGGTTAAATGCTTAATGTCTTCTTCTATATTGTCAGATTGAAAACATAGGTGATGCATGCCACCACCTTTTTTATCTATGTACTTTTGAATTGGTCCTTCACCGTTTAATGGGTGAACCAATTCAATTGATGTATTGCTGATTGGAAAAAATGCGGTACTGGTTTTCGCACTTACAACATCTTCTTTATGGTCAAAGGTTAAGCCAAAGTCATTCATAAAACGTTCGATGGCTTTATCTAAATTGGGTACAGCAATGGCTATATGGTCTAGTCCAATAATCATTCTTATATTCTCTTTTTCTCGTAGGAATCGCACCTTGCATACCCCTTTTGCGAAGCTAATGCTTTGTGTACTGTGTGCGAAACCAAGAATCTTGTTTATATGATTAAGTTTTGATGGCGATTGCAATCAGATTGTTCACCATCAAAGCGTCTAAAATTTAATTGGTTCGAAGGGATCGCGCTACCCAAAGCATTTATCATGCCCTTTGGGTACGCTGCGATCACGGGGCACACTGACAGGGTGCGACTCCTGCGGTGGCCAAACACGCGTCTTTATTATAAAGCCTTTAAAAATGCATCTGTTTGGCTTTCTCTGCGCGCTTTAATATCGACGGGTGATTCTTCAATTAGTATTTCATCCGGTGTGATTTTAAATATCGGCTGACCTTTTTTAATGATCATGCCATCTTCATTCACCAATACTTTTTCAATGGTGCCAGAAAAAGGCGCATTTACTTTATTGAACATTTTCATCACTTCAATAATATAAAGTGGTTGGCCGGCATCAAAGTGAGAGCCTTCTTCTACCAGTTTTGGCATGCCTGGTGCTTCACAGCTGTAAAACATTCCGCCTGATGCGGCTAAAATTTCATCGCTTTTAGCAGTGGGTGGCGGCACCAATACTTTTGCCATTTTAACTTGAAGTGGTTCGTCTAATAATTTATCAGGGATAAATACGCTTAAATCTTCGTTAACATTTAACTGAAAATACTCAGTTTTAAAAGCGATAAAAGGCAGTAGAGACAAAATCTCACAGCCGGCTTGATAACCTAGGTGTGCATTTTGAGCGGCTTGCCAAATGTCATTTTCAAACCCTTCAGGAGCCGGACCATCTAAAATTTCAGAAATTTCAATGTAATCTAGATCTGCTTGTCCATTTTCAGCTAAGCGTTTTTCTAGTTCAGCATAAAATGCTAAAGAAGCCTGAAGAACCTCGTGATCATGGTCCCAGATTATAGTGGCAGCAGGAGCGTCTTTATTGTAGTTCATGTTCAAATAATGATAGGTGTTCGCCAAGATTTGCATTGGATTCTCTAACCAAAGTACAGAACCATTTTCGTCAATGCTAAAGTTATCTTGATTGGTGCTTAACCAGCCAGATAAAACATGAGGTTCTTTGAATAAACGCTCAATTGGACGGCATAATAAAAGTTGTTTACGAGCCAGAACTTGCTGCAGTGCTTGCTTGTCTTCAGTTGATTCAGTGCCAGATAGTAAACCACTGCATATTTGTTGGTATGCGTAAGCTATGTCTAAGTTGTTAGCGGTTTCTTTTAATAAACCCACAGCCGTTAAGTAAGGAACAATAAATTTGGTTGTTGGGCGGGCATTGATGTTGTTGCCAATAAACCAGTTAACTAAACCGTAATGAAACTCTAAATTGGTGGACAGGTCTTTGCCTAAAAGTACTGTGCTGCGTAATACTTCGGCCATAGCATCGTAGGTACCTAAACGGTTATTACCTACGGTTAATAGTAATGCGATATTACTGTCGTAAGCCCCTGCAAGATGGTATTTCATAAATACATCGGTATCAGGGTTGTGCAAACTAATACCTTGATCGTCGCGGATTTCACCTTTTTGAGCATCAGACCAATATTCAATCACACCACCGGCATGGGGTGCTAGTGCTTGGTTGGTTGCATTTAAGCGGGCTTCAACCGAAGAGTTGTTACGTAAAATACGAGTGGGTTTTGGAAGTTTTTTACCGTGTGCCGCCAATAGAACCATGGCTTCTACTAAGCTTTCTACTACAAAATATTCGTTTTCATTTTCTGGGTTTGAAAATTTAAGGCTGTAGCACAGCTCAGTTACTCGGTGCTCTACTTGTATGCGGGTATTCATTTCCATAAAAAAGTGTTTGTCGCGATCAACAATGCACTCAAACGTAGATACGCTATCAAGTCCTACGGCAGATGCAAAGCGTTCGGCTTCTTCTTCCATAGCTTGCAGTGTTTTAACGTCTTGGCTTAATACTTTTGCTTCAGCGTCACGCCCTTCTTTAACAGCAGAGGTTAATGCGACCTCTAAATCTTCAGCAGTTACCGAAACTTCAAGTAACTTTTGCTCGTGCATCTGTAATGAACAATCTCGGCCGCCCAGCGATATTGACCAATCACCATTACCCAGTACTTGAATTTCTTGGTGACGGGTAGTTTCGATGTTTAATTCAATTAAGATGTTTTTGTTGTCACCTGCACCAGTGGCTTTTACTTCGTTTAATATTTCTAATACTAAAGATGGTGCCAATTCAGATACTTGTTGTAATTGATTGTCTAGGTCACCGTCGAACGAAGCCGGATTAGGTAGAATACGCTGGCCTTTACCACCGCCGCCTCCAATGCATTTTAGGCGAACACGGTTGCCTGGGAATTGCTTGCCAATTTCAATTACCTGTTCAGAAATTGTTTCTTGTAATTCAGCGATGCTATAAATATCGATGCCTTTTTTATAGGCTGCTGATAAAACGATATCGGCTTTGTCTTCAAGGGCGTCAGCGGCTTCAAACTTTTCGGTGTTCAGTTTTAGCTTGTGCTTTTTAACCAGTGCCAATAATGATTTTTCATCTTTGTGTTTTTTAAGAATGGTCAAAGCAGTTGCATTGTCTAATCCGGGAGTAACACTTACACCGACTTTTAAAGCGGTTCGTTTGGCTTCGTCTTTAAGGCCTGCATCATGCACAGTGCGCGAACATGGGCCGATAAAGTTAAGGCCAGCTTCTTCCATGGCACTTACCATGTTTTCATCTTCGGCCATAAAACCATAGCCAGTGAAAATAGAGTTATAACCATTCTCTTTTGCGATACTGATTATCTGCTGAATTCGAACGTTACGCTCATCTTTATCAGCACCTGTATAATCGGGGACACGGTGAACACGGCTTGGATCAGTTAACTGACGTAGTTCAGGTGCCAATGCGTTTTGATAAACGATGCTGTCTTTCTCTGACAGTAGAATGCCGTAATGCTCGATGCCCATTTCTTCAAATACGTCCATGGCTTCAATACGAATAGGGCCACGGCATATAATAAATGGGCGCATGCTGGAGCAGTTAAAAGACTGAACCCATTCGCTAAAGGAATTGCCCAGATTACGATCTTTGTGGATCAGTGGGTTTTGTAAATAGTATTCGTTGCTCATTTCATAATCTCTTTTATATGTGTCTATTTCTAAGTGTTGTAACGATAAAAATTAACTTAGAAAAATTCTCGTTGAACAGATGTAAATGGCTCTGGCGTATAATGCTTTAGATGAAACGCCATGTTCTCGCCTAATACTTTACGTAAATCACTTGGCATCACAATTTGTGAAATACTGCCTAGGCTCAGTGCTTCGTTAGGATTCATTAATTCCTCTTCATAACGTTTCACTAAAAGCGCTTCTTGCTCTTTGCCCCAGTCAGCACTTTCTTGCTTGGCCTTAACTGCACCACGAATAGCCCGCAGTTCACTTTTATAAACAAACTCAATACCAGCCGGTCCCATTACAGCTGCGCGGGTAGATGGCAATGCAATGACAAAATCGGCACCGGTTGGGTAGTTGTTGTAAGAAGCATAGGCGCCGCCAAAGGCGTTACGAATAATTAATAAGAAGCGTGGTGTGCGTAAATCAATAATGGCATCTAGCATAGCGCGGCCAGCTTGAACAATGCCTTGGGCTTCTTGCTCTTTACCCGGTAAGAATCCAGTGGTGTCTTCCATAAAGATAACTGGAATATTGTAGAGGTTACAAAAGCGAATAAAGCGTGCGTTTTTATATGCTGCGGCAATGTCTATCTGACCAGAAGCAACCGAAGAATTGTTGGCAACAAAACCAATTACTTCACCGCCCATGCGGCCCAGTGCAGTAATGGTATTACGAGCACGGTCTGGTTGAATTTCTAAAAAGTCACCGTGATCGCATAATTGCTGAATCATAATGGTCACATCTAGTGGTGTATTAAAACCACTCGGGCTGTTAAATGCTTTTTTAAGCAAGATATCAATGTCCCAAGTTTTACGATCAATGGGATCTGATGTTTGCTGAACCGGTGCCAGCTCACTGTTATTGTTTGGAATGTAGTTTAAAAGCTGTTTTACTTTTTTAAGTGCCGCAACTTCATCTTCAACAACAAAGTCAGTTACACCGCTTTGGCTATGAACACCGGGGCCACCTAGTTCATCAGGTGTCACGTCTTCACCTAATACGCTTTTAACAACACCAGGGCCGGTTAAACCAAAGAAGGTATCATTTGGTTGAATCATAAAGCTGCCTTGGCGCGGCAAGTACGAACCGCCGCCTGCGTTAAATCCAAACATACACATAATAGATGGCACAACGCCTGAAATTTTACGTAGGGCAGTAAAGGCTTCGGCATAACCATCAAGACCACCCACACCAGCAGGCACATAAGCACCGGCACTGTCGTTTAATCCCACCAAAGGAATTCGGCGTTTACCGGCAAGTTCAAACAGGCGGGCTAATTTCTTACCGTTGGTGGCGTCCATGGAACCGGCACGTACTGTAAAGTCGTGCCCATATAGCGCAACATCACGGCCATTAATTTTTACAATGGCAGTTACCAAACCTGCACCGTCTAGGTTTTTTCCCCAGTTTTGAAACAACACCGTTGGGTCTTCATCGGTTAATACCGAAATACGCTCCCAAATGGTCATGCGGTTTTTACTGTGTTGACGGGTAATGGCGTTTACACCCGGCGCTGTTTTTGGGCGTTTAATTAAGTCGTAGCCTTTTTTCAAGCTTTCTTCATATAGGCCTGGTTCGTAACTGGCTTGACCGGGGATACTGAATTCTACTTCTTTAGCGTGACCAAACGGATTGTCCAGAGTGACTGTACTGGATGATGTCTCAGTTGATGAGTTAGAAGTGTTGGATTTTGTCATGTTTTATCGTTACCTAATTTCATAATGTGCTTACCACTTAGGCTAATGACAGTCGCGAATTACGAATGGCGACTTCTGACTAGGGTGGCGCAGCTTTGATCGATAGATTAAAAAATGGATGCACTGATCATATAAGGGAATGTCTAGTATTGGAATAGCCATTATTTTCCCTGTATTAAGTGTGGGATCTATAGGTAGCTTGTTATTCGGGGGCTTAAGAGTAGAGGTGTATAATTAAGGTTACAAAAAAGTTAAATATCGATAGACATAATCGCTCATATAAATGGTGGGGAAGCTCACATTAATAGACATTATCAGTCACCCGCCCATTATTAGCTGATAATAATGGGTGCTTATCTGGTTTAAAGCGACGGGGTATCGATTTTAAAGGGTTTGCTTTACGACTTATTTATTAACAAATTTTAGTGGCAGGGTAGTGTAAGGCTTCTAGGTCAGGGATATAAAAAGCATCACTACTGGCACTGTTCCACCAGTTTTGCCACTGCACATCTAAGTGTTTTACTGCGGTTTCATCTCTTAATGCATTTTCGGGTAGCACGGGTGCCATTGCTCCCCAAGAAATGGTTAAGCCATTGGCTGCACGGCGCTTAAGCATATTGGGCGTCAGTTGTTTGGGGTTATCAATTCCCATACTGCCTACCAATTCAAAAAATGACCGCATTGTATTGCGCTGATAGTTGGCCACACGCTGGCCCTTACTAGGCACGTTAATGGCTTTGCCGCGAACAGGATCTTGGGTGGCAATGCCTGTTGGGCATTCATTGGTATTACAGCTTTGGCTTTGTACACAGCCTAGCGCCATCATCATGGTACGCGCGGCGTTTACAGTATCGGCACCCACTGCAATTTTACTTAATAGATCAAAGCTAGATGCGGTTTTACCTGCGGCTATAATTTTAATGTGCTTACGTAATCCACAACCAATCAACATGCTATTTACCAAGTACACAGCATCTAAGCAGGTGACCCCAAGGCGGTTGGAAAACTCAACGGGTGCTGCACCTGTTCCGCCTTCGGCACCATCTACGGTAATAAAGTCGGGATAAATCTCTGTTTTTATCATGGCTTTGCAAATGCTTAAAAATTCAGCCGGATTCCCTAAGCACAATTTAAAGCCCACTGGCTTGCCATTGCTGAGTGTTCGCAGATTTTGAACAAAATTAAGCAGCATAGTCGGCGTTTGGCATTCAGGGTGAGACGCCGGAGATACGCAGTCTTTATCGGTGGATATCACACGAATCTCGGCTATTTCTTTGGTTATTTTAGCTTTAGGCAGTACCCCGCCATGGCCCGGTTTAGCACCTTGAGATAACTTAATCTCAATCATTTTTATTTGTTCTTTATTGGCCATGCTGGAAAAACGATCAGCATCAAATTCTCCTTCAGGGGTGCGACAACCAAATAAACCCGAGCCAATTTGCCAGACAATATCGCCACCATGCTTTAAATGATACTGGCTAACACTGCCTTCGCCAGTGTTGTGGTAAAAGTTACCAGTTTTTGCACCAAGGTTTAATGCTTCGATTGCTTGGCTGCTTAATGCTCCAAAGCTCATAGCCGATATATTTAGGTAGGCTGCACTGTATGGTTGCAGACATTGTTTGCCACCAATAGTAATGCGTTGGTGTTCGTCTTTCACATGGGTAGGTGCCATGCTGTGCCAAAGGCTTAGATAATTTTCAGTGGTTAAATCACGCTGTGTACCAAAGGCAATGGTGTCACGGATGTTTTTTGCGCGTTCGTATACAAGCGTGCGTTGTTCTCGGTTGAAGGGGAGTTCTTCGGTGTCGCTGGCAATAAAGTATTGATGAATCTCTTTACGAAACGATTCAAGAAAATAGCGAATGTATGCAGCTACTGGGTATAGGCGATTAAGGCTGTGTGAACTGAAAAACAGATCGTAAAATCCCACAACAGAATAACTCATCGTGATCGTTAGCAAGATAATTGGCCAGGTGCTTTGTTCTATACTCAGCCAAAAAATAACAGCGGCATTACCAATAATGGTAATTATCCAGTACACCATTTGCATCAGGGTCATAATTGGTCACGCTTTGATTGTTGATGCTTAATTAAACCTGCATTTAACTTATCAGTGCAAGATGAATCTTGCTTAAGGCTTGTATTTGTTGTGATGACAATGATGTGGGTGATGAAAATCAAGGAATTAAAATCAGAAGGGATTCTTTATTGGTGGTAAGTGTTCTTTAGGAGGCACAAAAGAGAGGATTTAAAACTGTATTAAAGCTCAATAAAACCTAGGCTCGCGAATTTACCCGCGAGCTAGGTGATCATTATTTCAAAAGTTCTGGCTTAATAAACTCGCTTGCATATGGTTTATTTTCTTGGATTTCTTCAAGCGTCAAGCCATTAAGTTCATACGGAAACACTAGCCAATCACTGGTTTCATGTAAGCAGTAATCAGGGGATAACTGAGTTTTATTCATGCTGGGCTTTTGCCAGATGGTGGCAATGCGAATGTCTTTTGGTAAATTGCGTTTCAAATGCTTTTTTAGGCGATCTAATACAGCATTGATGTTTGAGCCTGAACTAAAGGCATCATCTACAATAAGTAGGTTATCTTCGGCATTTAGGTTTTCAATTAGATATTGTGTGCCGTGTACGCGAATTTCATCAGGGTTTTCTACCATTTTTTGATAGCTAGGTAACCCTTGGTATGAAGTACGTAAAGCAATATGGTCGGTTTTAATGCCTAGAGTCTGTAGGCACTCTTGAACGTAAATTCCCACAGAGCTGCCGCCACGCCAAAGGCCAACTATGAACGTTGGACGGAAACCATCTTCAAAAACTTTAACCCCTAAACGGAAAGCATCTTGGATAAGGGTCTCTTCGTCTAAATAACGTTTTTCCATGATCAGCCTGACAAAAGCAAAAAGAGCGGGTATTATACACAAGTTGACCAATAAGTCAGATAATGATTTTGTCGATTTTATTTAACTAATCTAATTTTATAGGGTTTACCATGGCAGAAAAGCAGTATCTCAGCGCTCAAGGCTTGCTAGAGGATTCTTTTCGATTGGGTAAGCAAATACTAGAAAGTGATTTTCGCCCAACGTTTATGATTGCTGTTTGGCGTGGCGGTGCTCCCATTGGTATTGCGGTGCAGGAATATTTGGCGTTTCACGGGGTTGAGACCGATAATATTGCCATTCGTACGTCATCTTATGCGGCGGCCATTGATCAGCAGTCTCGTCAGGTTAAAGTCCACGGTCTAAGCTATTTGATGAAAAATATGCAAGCTCACGATAAGTTGTTAATAGTGGATGATGTGTTTGATACTGGCCGTTCTATCGAAGCCATTATCAAAGAGCTGCATCGTTTGACGCGTTTGAATATGCCTGAAGATATTCGTGTGGCAGTACCTTATTACAAACCTTCTAGAAACCAAACTGACCGTGAGCCTGATTATTATCTTCACGCAACCGAAGCTTGGTTAAAATACCCTCATTCACTAGAAGGTTTAAGCCGAGAAGAAATTGCCAAAGGGCGTCCAGAGTTGTTCGACATTATTAAAGACCACCTTCCTGCTAATCTTTAAAACCTTTCTGCTTTAAACTGGTGGTGAACCATGTTGTTTTACTGCCAGTGAATTCTATCTTACCGATTACGTTGAAATTTTTGTTCACGGTATTCTTTAGGCGTTAAATTACTCCACTGTTTGTAGGCGCGAGTGAAGGCCCTAGGCTCACTAAAGTTTAATTGCTTAGAAATAGTAGCAATATTCAGTGCGCGATTACTTAATAGCTTGTTGGCCAGTTCTTGGCGTAAATTATCTTTTATTTGTTGGTAGCTGATGCCTTCTGCGCTTAATTTTCGACGCAAGGTTTGCTCGCTCATTTCCAGCTGTTTAGCTAATTTATCAGATGGTGGCAGCAGTAAAACATCGTTTTCTTTGAACGGCTTAGGGTCTAGCATTTGCTTAATGCGTGCGGTTAAGCTGGTGTCTTCGCCGGGTATGGTTAGCATATCAATAGGTGCACGTTTTAAAAATACTTGTAGGTCACCGTGTGATCTTACTAAAGGATTTTGTAAATATTTTTTATGAAACACCAACCGGTTGTATTTACTTTTTAAGTGCGTAGGGCAGCGATACAGTACTTCAAACTCTTCAGCATCTAATGGCGTGTAATTGATATAGCAGCCTAGTAGTTTAATGGGTTTGCCAATATACCAGCTGGCAAAGCGATGCCAGATAACATGCCAGTACTCGATATAAAAATGCTCAAAATCTAATTCGGGACGACGGAACTCACTGGTGAAATACACGTGGTCTCCTTCGATTTCTAATGAGATTTTTACTTCATCAGTAATTTGATTGTAAAAACGAATGGCTTTTTGAAGCAGCTCTTCCAAGGTACTTGAATGGCTTACATAATCGGCCATTAATGCAAATGTGCCTACCTTAATCGGCTTTTCGGTAAAACCCATAAACTCGTCGTTGAGTTCTTCAGCTACGCCAGCATACAGTCGTGCAACTAGGTCAACGCCAAAACGGGCTTTAGGGTCTTTAAGAGGTTTTTCAGGAATACGGAATTTTTTTAGCAGGGCCTTGGTGTCCATGCCTTTTGCTTTCGCACCGCCTATGGCCGTTAATATGTAGTGAGTACCGATACTGGCCATTTAATAGACGTTCGCTTATTTGTTTTGGTACACATTAATGATTACGGTGAAAATGTAAAGGTACTTGGTAGGTTTAGAGTTTTATGTCAGGGATGATTTTGATTGATGATCAGCCGTGCTCATGAATATAGGGCAGCTACTGGTCATTGATTTAAAATATGTGTGTTAGCTTAAGCCCAAAAGTTCTTGGGTCAGCAGGGCTGTATACGTTGCCTGTGGGAATCGCATTTGCATTCATCAAGCGTAATTCATCTGTTAAGTTTCGCCCCCATAATGATACTGACCAGTCGTTTGAATGATTGCTCCATTCTATCGAAGCGTTGATGATGGTTAGCGGGTCTTGTTTTGTTATTTGAGCGGCATCAAAGAAGTATTCGCTGTTATAACTGCACGATGTGTTTATTTTTACTGTCCCAAAAGAGACAGGAATTTTGTAAGTGGCTGCAATGTTAGCGCTTCTTTTTGGGGTTCTGAATAATGTTAAGTTAGTCATGTCTTGCGATACACGGTTATTGCCACCACTGGGATTTGGCATAGAAAAGGGAACACCCTGAATGGTATCGTACTGACCTTCGATTAACGCTAAGCCTGCCAACAGGTGTAAATTTTCAGTAGCCACCCATTCAGCATCAATGTCTAAGCCATTAATTGTGGCGCTGGCCGCGTTAAATAAAATATTAAATGTAGCGTTATCAATGGATACGTTACCTTGAACTTGCAAGTCTTTGTATTTGTAATGGTATATTGCTGAATTAAGTCTTAAGCGGTTATTGAATGAAACTGTTTTTATGCCTAATTCAAACGCATCTAACTTTTCAGGGCTTACCGCTAATGAATTAAAAGGGGCCATATTAAAAAGCCCGGCTTTGAACCCGCGGTTATACGAAGCGTAACCCATAATACTGTTTTCAAATTTATGATCTAAGGCGAATCTCCAAGTAGGTTGGGCCCAGCTATCAGAAGCGTCGTCTTCGGTTTCTGAAGTAGAGCCATCTGAATTAACGATAAGCTCTTTATGCTCGGCTTCCCGTTTGTCATTGGTTATTCTCAAGCCCATGGTTAAATTAGTCGCTGTATTTAATGGGTAGGTGGTTTGGCCAAAGACTGCGATGGATTGGGTGTTTTCTTGAGTATCAAAATATTTGGTTTGTGTTGCCGTGATCAGTTTTGTTTCGGGGGATTCATAAGCAGAGGTTTCGTCCATAAAAAATGCCCCTGCAATCCACTTGATTGCATGACTTTGTGGTGAAAGAAACTGAATTTCTTGAGTGAATGCTTTAGCGGTTGTAAACACTTCACGCTGAGCTAAACCTTGAGGGGTTCTGTCACCGTCTTGAATTAAATCGATACCGGTATAGCGATACGCACTGATGCTTTTGATTCTGGCCCAGTCTTGCTTGCTTTCAATGATGATGCTGTTTCCGTATTGCGTATTAACACTTCTATTGTCTACATTTCCGGTTGTGTTGTAGTCGCCATTGAACAGTGGTGTTTGAGTGATCGAGTTTACAGAATCAGGAAAATAGATTAATGCCATACCGCTCACATCTTTTTCTTCACTCCAATCAAAAGAAAATTTAACGTGTGTGTTTTGCCATTTTTTAACCACTAATTTACCGCGATAATCCTGTGATGTGTTTTCAAAGGTATCATTACCTGTCACCGTATTTTTTCCATAGCCATCTCGATCAGAGTGGTAGGCTGAAAAACTGCCATTAACAGAACTGGATAAAGGGGCCGAGGCGTACGCATGGGTTGAAACCAATCCGTAGTTACCAGCTTCAACTGAAATGCTGGCTTCAGGCGTATCACTAATTTCTTTGCTTTTAATGTTGATGACACCGCTTGTGGCATTGCGCCCAAACAAGGTTCCTTGCGGCCCCTTTAATACTTCAATGGAATCTTCAGGGTTTAAATGAAATGAAACCGCGCTGGTTGAGCTTCGATACACATCATCAATATAAAATGCGGTTGGACTCTCGCCGCCAGCTGCGCTGTAAGAACTGCCCACCCCTCTTAAAAAGACAGCGGGTGCAGATAAGGTTTTGGTAAAGGTAAGCCCTGGCACCAGCATTTGAAGGTCACTAGAATGTTTGGCGTTAAAAGCCTGAATAGAGCTTGGTTTGATAGAGGTTATTGCAATAGGCACATCTTGGATGTGTTCTGCTTGGCGTTGAGCCGTTACCTCTATAACAGGCAGCTCCATAAGTTGCTGTAAGGATAGGTCTAGAAAATCAGCTGACGTGCTTGCAAATCCATGATTTGGCCAAGCAAGTGCGCTTATTAAAATAGAGGGGACTAGCATCGGCTGAAAGAGATCTTTCAATGGACGATTCCCTTGCAGTTTATAGATGGATAGCATCCATTAAATATAGCAAAGAACCCCTGAAACTCTACCTAAAGCGCACAATATGGCAGTTATTGGCCTTTAAAGCCTTTACCTACCAGATAGACTTCACGTGAACGGGCACGAGAGGCATCGGGTTTGCGTATCACCACCTTATCAAATGATGTACGCACATCTTTTAAATATTCTTCGTAGCCAACACCCTGAAACACTTTTGCACAAAAACTGCCGCCCGGTTTCAATACCTGACGGGCCATATCCAGCGCAAGCTCAACTAGGTACATAGAGCTGTACTGATCTGTCGCATTTACACCGCTTAGGTTAGGGGCCATATCAGACACCACCACATCAACAGGTTCGCCGTTGATCGACGCCATGATCTCATCAAATACCGACTCTTCAGTAAAGTCACCTTGAATAAAGGTCACATCAGCCAGTGAATCCATTGGCAAGATATCAGACGCAATAGTACGGCCCTTATCACCTACCCAAGGGGCCATGATTTGAGACCAGCCACCGGGGGCTGACCCTAAATCCATGGCGATCATGCCCGGGCGAATTATTTTGTCTTTTTCGTTAATTTCAAGCAGCTTATAACTGGCACGAGAACGGTAACCATCAATCTGAGCGCGCTTAACGTATTGGTCGTTAACGTGCTCATCTAACCACTTTTTGCTGGTTTTGGATCTGGCCATGTTTGGATTCCGTACTGCAGGTTTGTTCGAATTGCGCGCATTGTACGCTTGATGTAAGAGTAGGGCAAAAATGGATGGGGTGCTGTCTGTAAGAACCTTGGATTGCGGGAATTAAGGATATATGCTATCGGAATAAGTGCTTGTTAATGACAAGCGTAAGGCTCGTAAAATTGGTTTTTATCTAATGTTGGTCTGCATATTAGATATTATTTGAAATTTTAATTATCTTTGGAGGGATAAATGAAGCTGATATTAATTTTAACTAGCGTGTTACTAGCAGGGTGTGCGACTTCCAAAATGTGGAGCCATGTACCTGTATATGACGAGACAATAGTCGGCTTCTATCTTGTAGAAGGTAAGCATGAAGTTGTTGCTGTAGGCAAAAAATATAATTATTTATTTAAAGTAAAGCCTGAAATGTATAAAGCATTTCAAATTAGTAGTGAGTATGATTTTAGTTTGTCTTTTGACCAGTTTAAGATTTATTTTGATAATAGGATATCTGGTCGATTTTCATTAAGAGCTGATAAATCAAAACTTTCTGAAAGTAAACGAGTGTCACTAGAGCAATTAGGATTCGGGAGTAATGGGACTGGGATCATTGAGTCTAGGGGCAAAGATATAATTATGTTGAGTCGTTATATATCAGGGACTCGCTATAAGGCTGATAGTAGTATCCCAATGACCCAGTTTGAAAGTGGTTACAAGGTTGCCATTAAGGGGAAAAATGAAGGTTTACTATATGCGGGCAAGGCAGTGATTACCCCATTAACATTAGCCATAGATACACTTGTCCTGATACCAATCGTTCTAAGTATTGTGGTGTTTGATTTAGATGTGAGCGGAACACGACATGACTAGATGTTTCCATCTATAATGAATGCGGGGGCTTATAACCTGACATTCCCCCCACCAATCGCTACAATAGCGCCTATTATTCAGATACACCCTTTTCATTACTTCTTTTGCCGGAACAATACCGGCCAGGACAGTTATTATGATTCGCATTACAGAATTAGCCTTACCCCTAGATCACCCAGAAGCCGATATTCAAGCCGCGGTTCTTAAGCGCTTAAACATCCAAGTCAGCGATCTAATCTCGCACACAGTGTTCAAGCGCAGCTACGATGCCCGCAAAAAGAACAGCGAGATCAAGTTCATCTACATTGTTGATCTAGAAGCCAATAACGAAGAGCAAATACTGGCCCGCTTTGAAAACGACCATAACGTGAAAGTGGCCCCCGATACCCAGTACTACCCAGTAGATTCAGCCCCTGCACAAATGACCGAACGCCCAATCGTGATCGGTTTTGGCCCATGTGGTTTATACGCCGCATTAATACTGGCCCAAGCGGGTTACAAGCCCATAGTGCTAGAGCGCGGTAAAGAAGTACGTGAACGTACCCAAGACACATGGGGCCTGTGGCGTAAAAACGAATTAAAGCCAGAATCCAACGTACAGTTTGGAGAAGGGGGCGCAGGCCTGTTTTCAGACGGCAAGCTGTATAGCCAAATCAAAGACCCTAAGTTCTATGGCCGTAAAGTCATGGCCGA
>JAWUVN010000113.1:0-43949 GCA_034112345.1 Bermanella sp.
TGAAGCTGGCGAAGACGTATCTGCATACGATCGTGCTGACCTAATGAACGCTAAGTACGACGATACTGAATTGTCTGCTAAAGCTGATGATCGCGTTCGTACTTTCCAAGCTGATACAGCTCGTGAAGCGAACATCTTCCATCACCTAATCACTCTTCCAACTTACCACACGACTGCATTGTCTGTTGATAACTTGGCTAAAGAGTACTTCGGTGACGAAGGCATGCTTGGCTATGTTGCTGGCGTACAGCGTAAAGAGATCCGTCAAGGTATCGCATGTGTTAAACACCAAAACATGTCTGGTTCAGACATGGGTGATGACCACAAAGAATACTTTGCTGGTGAAAACGCGCTTAAAGCTGGTGGCGCTAACAACACTTCTAACCAATTCGGTTAATTCCTGAACAGGTTTACTCTCTAGCAATAGAAGGTAAGTGTTAAAAGAAAGGCCTCTTCGGAGGCCTTTTTTTTACCCCCTATTCCTAACCATTGAACTCCCTCCTCTGTACTAACATAGGGTTTCACATAAACCTGAAGCGCAACATTAAAGCGCACCCCTCTCAGCTAGTGCACCAAAGAAAAACACCAGCGCACAACTAAACGCCCTTTTTAAATGCGGCATTTCAAAATCCCTTCTTTATCGCACCAAAATATCGTTTGATACAATAATTTACATTTTTACTGTTCCCATAAAAGCAAATCGCATGCTTCAATATTAATAGAGACCTGATTTAGACCAACCACTAATAAATATAAAAGAACTTAAGTAAACAGGTTAACTTGTTCAAATTAAATACGAGTGGCACTAAATGCTTTTTGGTAATCGTAGAATTTTAAAGACCTTGGGCTTAGGCCTTACAACTGGAATAATTATACTTTTGAGCCTCATGTGCTTGATCACAATTATCACAGATACACCAAGCCAAATATTAATACCTTTATTAATTGCGCTCACCTATATTGCTGCGGGGTCGCTATGGGTCATCAAAGATGATCTTTTAAAACTGAACAATATCATTGAATCTATCGAGAAGATCGACCAAAAAGACTTAACATTACAAGCCGAGTCTCTCGCTATAAAAGGGAATAACACGCTACTTCACCTGGCAACAAATAAACGTCGGATGTCAGAAGGATTTCAAGATACTATTTCAGAAATTGGTTATTCCTCTAAAGAATTAAGCACAACCTCAAACACACTCGCACACAATACTTTTCAGCAATCAAAAGCAACTACGTCTATAGCAGCAGCCATCACTGAAATCAGTTCAAGCATTGAAGATACGACAGAAAGAATGAAGAGCACCAGCGAATCAGCAAAGCAAAGCTACGAGCAAGGTGAAAAAGGGAAACAAACAATAGATGAAGTTCGAGAGCACATGAATCAGGTTGCCTCTTGCGCACAACAGACCCACGAACATCTTAGCAACCTTGAGGTAAAAACAACTTTTGTTTCATCAATATCAAATGTCGTTGGTGAAATAGCTGACCAAACAAATTTATTAGCTTTAAATGCCGCAATAGAGGCTGCTAGAGCCGGAGAGCATGGCCGAGGATTCTCTGTAGTCGCTGATGAAGTTCGCTCTCTCGCAAATAGAAGCTCCGAATCGGCAAAAGAAATTTCTAGTACAGTCGATGAAATGAAAAAACAAATGAATGAAGTAAAAGCCAGCATGGACAGCGTAATAAACAGAACAAAGCTGACATTAGATGGCGCTGACGGCGCTCAAATTGCACTGATTGAAATTACTAATCTCTCCCAAAAAGTGTCAAGCATGGTACTTGCCATGACCGAGGCCGCCGACCAACAAAACCAAGCGACACACGACATCTCTAAGCGAGTTGAAGAGGTCGCAATAGCCGCTTCAGATAATAGTGAGGTAGCCCAGCAATCATCTGAAATTGCAGCTCACTTATATGATTTATGCCAGCCAAAAGGAGTCAAGCATGTTTGAAGGTAACATAGGGTTCTTAACTACATTCGGCCTGATACTTTCCACAGGAATCATGGTTAGCTTGTATTCAAAAAGAAAAAAGCGAATACGAAAATATCATCAAGAAAAAGGCCTTCTATGGCTTTCAAGTTTTAAAGATATTTTATACAACACCCAAAGACACAGAGGATTGACCACTGGATACATTAATGGTGGCTCATCTCTAAAAATAGACATTGAAAACGTACAAAACCTAATAGAGAAGTCCATACTAACCACCAAGAATATTGAACAATCGATCAATGAAAATGATCGATGGCAGAGCTTCCTTGATCACTGGTCAAGAATATCAAAAAACTACAGCAACTATGAAGCCGAAAACAATTTAAAACAGCATAACCAAATCATAAAAAACTTATTATATTTAATTGACGATATCGCCCAAGACTGCGAACTAATGCATTTAAGTGACCACAAAAACAAACCTATGCACGTGTATTGGCGAGAACTATTAACCGCTACCGAACACATTGGCCAAGCAAGAGCCATCGGCACAGGGGTTTCTGCGGCATCACAATGCAATAGCGTTTCACGCATTCAATTAAACTACGCCTGCCAAAAAATTGAGGAGCAAGCAGCATTAATTGAAAAAGAAATTGGGTGTGAAAGCAGCACAAGCTCAAGCATCGCGACACTTTTAAGATGTATAAACACAGAGGTAATTATGGACAAGCCATCTATCAAACCTCTCGCTTACTTTGAGATTGCAACCGACGCTATAGACAACCTAATGAAACAATTCGATGAAATGTTAAGCAAACAAAAAGACATTAAATCTAACCACCTATCTTGAGAGATAGGACACTAAAATACTTAGTGGTAACAATATAAAACTTTTCCTTGAATGACTTTGGTACCGGCTACTATTCTCTTTCATACCTTAAGGACTTGAATATTGATTATTGAAAAATTGACAAAAGCTTTATCCAAGCAATGCCTGAAAACACAAAATCACTTGCTATTGTTCAAAGCATTATCGATCCCGGGAAAAATTTGAATCTAACTGTCATTGCAGAAGGGATAGAAACCGTGAACAATAAAGACACACTAATAAAATTAGGCTGCCATATTGTTCAGGATTACCTATACAGCCGAACTAAACTACCAAAAGAAATACTTAACCACTACACAAGTCTCATTAACCAAAGCTTAACGAACTATAATTCCCTAGATATCAGGTACAACCTACAATCAAATTCAACCTGGTGATAACTAGGTAACATATGGCGACAAAGCTTATAGAATGCCTTGTCGTGTTCTTTCTCTTTAATATGCGCCAATTCATGTACAACTATCATATTTAAAAATTCTTGGGGAGCTCCTTTAAATATCGTGCTTACACGAAGTTCATTTTTAGACTTAACTTTTGAGCCTTGCACTCTTTTTACATAGGTATGCGTGCCCAGTGCATTTTTAAGAACATGTATCTTGTTATCAAAAATTATTTTACTTAAAGGTGCCGATTTCTTTAAATAACGACTCTTAATCTCCTGCACATAAAGCCGCAACTCTGAGTCATTTGAAATCAAACTCTTTACAGGATAAATACTATCCAGGTAAGCACCTAAGGTATCGTTTTGCACCATGTGCAGCACCTTATCGATCACATCTTCAGGATAGCCGTTTAAATACCGCTGAACCAATCCCATCCTAGTGACCATCAAGCTCCGTAAGAAGATCGTGAATTTCGGCCTTAAGTTCTTTATCTTCAATCTTGTTAGAGCTGATCTTTGCCTTATTTAAATTCTCAACTGCAGACTCCGTATCTTCCAGCTCAATCTGTAAGGTAGCCAATGAAAATGCGATTGATGAAATATAGTCCTTAGAATTAATCTCCTCTGCTTTCAAAAGTGCCTTCTCATACACCTTGATTGCACCTTCCAATTCTTCAGTGAAATCAGCCAAAGCCTCCCACTGCACAGGGTGATCCTTATCAGTGTCTTCATTTGAGGTGCAGATCAATTCTAAATCAGCATATAAAGACTCAAAGGTTTCTCGATCTTCTTTTCCTGCTGCGGTCATCAAGGCTTCTGCCAAGCCGTGCACTTCTTTATATATTTTTGTATTCATATTATTTAAACCTATAAAATAAAAAACCCAGCCGTAGCTGGGTTCTTAGATCAACCTATCACCCTAGCTTTTTTTAGCTGAAGTTTTTTTCTTGGCCGATGTTTTTTTCGCGCTGGTCTTCTTAGCTGAAGATTTTTTAGCGGTAGTCTTTTTTGCCGATGTTTTTTTCGCACTTGTTTTTTTGGCGCTGGATTTCTTCTCGGTTACGACCCACTTACCATCTTCATGAAAAGCGCTCCAACCTGTAGCCTTGCCTTCTTCATTTTCGGTAGCCACATAAATCTGAACAGTTTTACGGGAATAACGAACAGTCGTAGGATTGCCTTCTGAGTCTTTTAGGGGTGCCTCTAGCAAGTAGTGGTACTTTTCTGGTAACTCTGCTTTATGCGGCAGTAACTCGAACACTTTTGGCGCACGAGTCTCTCTGTTTTTAGGAAATTGGCTCGCTGCCAAAAACAACCCAGCGGCACCGTCACGTAATATATACGTATCATCCACTTTCACACACTGAAGTTCTGGACACGGCACAGGGTCCATTTTTGGCGGTGCAGGCTGACCACTGCGTAAAAGCTTGCGAGTGTTTTTACACTCTTCATTCATACAGCCAAAGTATTTACCGAAACGTCCATTCTTAAGCTGCATTTCGCTACCGCACTTATCACAGTCAAGAACAGGGCCTTCATACCCTTTAATCTTAAAAGCACCCTCTTCAACTTCAAAGCCTTCGCAGTCAGGGCTGTTACCACATATATGAAGCTTGCGAGTTTCATCCAGTAAATAACTTTCCATGGCAGCATTATCAATTTTACAGCGGCGCTTCTCACGTAGACGAAGGCTTTCTGCCTCATCATCTTCATCCGACCCAATTGCCTCATCACCAGGAGTTAAATTCATGGTCTTGGTGCAACGTTCTTTCGGTGGCAAGGCATAACCTTCACAACCAAGGAAAACACCTGTCGTACCTGTTCTAATGGTCATGTTACGACCACATTCTGGACACTTAATATCCGTAACAACAGGATCATTCAGTCGCATACCATCTTCATTACTGGCTTTATCAAGCTTGATAGAGAAGTCTTTATAAAAACTATCCAGTACATGCTTCCACTTAGCACGGCCGCCAGCAATATCATCTAGCTGCTCTTCCATGTTAGCGGTGAAACTAAAGTCCATTAAATCTGTAAAATTTTCTTCAAGACGACTGGTAACTATCTCACCCATCTTCTCAGCATAGAAACGTCGACCTTCTAATCGCGCATAACCGCGATCCTGAATTGTCGATATGATTGAGGCGTAAGTTGATGGGCGGCCGATACCGCGCTTTTCTAGCTCACGAACTAAGCTTGCTTCGTTAAAGCGAGCAGTAGGCTTAGTAAAGTGCTGCTTAGGCTCAACCTCTTTAAGACTCAAGGCGTCTCCTGCATTTAAATCAGGCAGCAGTTTGTCATCTTCACCTTTAGCCTGAGCCGTCAGCGCAGCCAAGTGACCCTCAAAACGAATTACACGACCACGAACCTTAAGCTCTAAATCAGCACAGCCGGCAGTTAACGAAGTACTCGTAAACTGAGCATCAGACATTTGACAAGCAAGAAAGCGCTGTCGAATAAGATCGTAAAGCTTGTGTGCGTCTGGCTCCATAGCATTAAGCAAGTTTGCTGTCATTCGCACATCTGACGGACGAACAGCTTCATGAGCCTCTTGCGCGCCATCTTTGCTACTGTAAATACGAGGCTCTGGGGGAATAAAGTCTGCCCCAAACTTTGATTCAATGTAATCACGTGCTGAAGAAACCGCTTCTTTACTTAGATTTGTGCTATCTGTACGCATATAAGTAATATAACCACCCTCATATAAGCGCTGAGCCATCATCATGGTTTTCTTAACACTAAAACCTAAACGCGTACTCGCAGCTTGCTGAAGAGTGGATGTAATAAACGGAGCACTTGGGCGAGATTTTGTTGGTTTATCTTCACGCTTAATAATTTCGTAAGGGTTAGATTCTAACTTGGCAACAGCCGCCATAGCCTGTTCTTCATTAACAGGCTTGTACTCTATACCGTTCTGTTTAGTGACTTGAAAACGTAACTCATCACCTTTTTCAGACTTAAGATGACTAAACGTTTCCCAGTACTCTTCTGGTATAAATGCGCGTATTTCATTTTCACGCTGAACAACCAATCGGACCGCTACTGATTGAACGCGACCAGCAGATAAGCCACGAGCTACTTTAGCCCAAAGTAATGGCGACACCATAAAGCCCACCACGCGATCTAAGAAGCGACGAGCTTGCTGAGCATCAACCTGAGCCTGATCAAGCACTGTAGGCTTCTCAAAGGCGGCCTGGATGGCAGTTTTTGTTATCTCATTGAAAACAACGCGCTTATATTCAGCACCAGTATCACCAATTACTTCTTTGAGGTGCCAAGCAATGGCTTCCCCCTCTCTATCCAAATCGGTTGCGAGATAGATAACATCAGCTTCTTTGGCTAGCTTTTGAAGCTCAGCCACAACCTTTTCTTTTCCAGGCAAGACTTCGTATTGAGCTTTCCATCCATTCTCAGGATCTATACCCATTTTTTTAATGAGTTTTTCTTTGTCTTTTTTCTTTTTGTGAACAATTTTATCTTCAGGCGCAAGCTTACGAGTAATCGCAGCCTGACGTGCACGTTCCTTTGCATCAATTGGCGCCTTATTAGCACCCGTTGGCAAATCACGAACGTGACCGACAGAAGACTTAACAATAAAGTCTTTGCCTAAGTATTTATTAATTGTTTTGGCTTTTGCCGGTGACTCGACAATTACAAGCGATCTTCCCATATACCTTACGATTCCCTAGGTATGGCTCTAATTTGGCTGGCACATATATAAGGTGACAGAACAAAAGGGTCAAGTAAATTCCCAATAATATGCCAAGCAGAGCTTTAAATGCCTATTTTTTATACACTTTACTAATGAAATACAGTGCTACACTTAAATCAAAGAATTAGCTGTTAGAGAAGAAATTAGCAAATTTTATGAGTTATTTAATCATTGTTATCATTATATTGGCGCTATTAGGTGCATTTATTTTCCTTCAAAGGATAAGCCAAAAGGAAAAAGAAAAACGCCAGCTTGAGTCAAAAGCCAAGCGCATACTTACCAGAGCCGAAGAGATTTGGGATATCATTGATTCCGCCTCAGAATACATCAATTCACCTGATATTTTTGATGCTTTATTGGCCTATTATGGGTTTCAAATCAAACAACGGGACCTACTCATCAACCCTGACGACAAAAAGACATATCTATCCAAAATAGATGCGTTTAAAAGCAAACTAAACAGCATACAAATCAAACAAGATCTTGCGAGTGACGCCGAAATAAACAAGACCAAAAGGATCTTCTCCCAAGCCAGCAAACTACTAAGAGCGGCCCATAAAAAAAGAATGATTGATAGTCAGGCGTGCAACTCCATGAGGAATTCACTGCGAATGATTATACTAGATTTAGAGGTCGAAGCGCATGAAAAACTAGGTGACAGCGCTGGAGAAAAAAACGACCCCGCTGTAGCGACCAATCACTATAAATACGCCAAAAAGCTTTTGATAGAGTCTGATTTAAAATTTGAAGGCAAAAACAAGCGCATAAGGGATATCACTCAAAAAACACAAGTGCTTTTCGGAAATATTGTAGCTGATCAACTGTCTCAAGGTATAGATGATGAAGAGGATACACACGATGAATTCGGAATACCCAAAGACCCAGATGCTATGGCAGGAAATAAGAAATCATTTTAATCAATCTTCTTTAATAAGCTGAAAACGCTTCACGTTTACGCCATTCAACGAAACGTTTTCACAAAACATCTCCAAAGGCCTTATCCAATAACCATAATCGCCGTACAAAGCCTGATAACTAACGAACCACTCTTCCGTCTCACTATGCTGCACCGCTCCTACAACCTTATATAGCGCGCCTTTATAGTGTTTATAAATCCCACTCTTAATCATACACTCACCTCAAACATAATAATTAGACGTAACGATCAGACATAAAAAAACCGGAGTGATCAGCTCCGGTTTTTGGCTCTAAAAACTAATTAAAGTTTATAGGCGTTCCCAAACAGTCGCGATACCTTGGCCCATACCAATACACATGGTAGATACACCAAACTTAGCATCTTTCTGCTCCAATACATTGATTAGAGTGGTAGAGATACGTGCACCAGAACAACCTAATGGGTGACCTAATGCAATTGCGCCGCCGTGAATGTTGATTTTTTCTTCAGCCACATCTTTAAGACCTAGATCTTTAACACATGGTAGAGACTGAGCAGCGAACGCTTCGTTCAATTCCCAGAAATCAATATCTTGTGCAGTTAAGCCAGCACGCTTAAGTGCTTTCTTAGTAGCAGGAACAGGACCGTAACCCATGATCGCAGCATCACAACCAGCAACTGCCATTGCTTTGATACGTGCACGAGGCTTAAGACCAAGTTCTTTAGCTTTTTTACCGCTCATCAACAACATTGCTGCTGCACCATCAGTGATCTGCGAAGAAGTAGCTGCCGTAACAGTACCTGCCGCTGGATCAAATGCTGGGCGTAGCTTAGAAAGCGTTTCAAGCGTTGTTTCAGGACGAATAGTCTCATCTTGAGTAATCAAAACTTGCTTACCGTCTTTATCGTGCCCATACATAGGAACGATTTCGTTAGCGAAATCACCTTCGTCTGTCGCTTTTTGCGCTAGACGGTGAGAACGCTCTGCAAATGCGTCTTGCTGTGCACGTGTAATACCGTGCATTTTACCTAACATTTCAGCCGTTAGACCCATCATGTTAGATGCTTTAGCAGAATGCTTTGAAGATGCAGGGTTATGGTCGAAACCATGCTGCATGTTCACGTGACCCATATGCTCAACACCACCAACAACAAACACATCGCCGTTACCAGTTTGAATAGCTTGTGCCGCAGTGTGGATTGCTGACATAGCAGAACCACATAGACGGTTAACAGTTTGCGCACCAGCTTCCTTAGGAATGCTGCTCAATAATGAGATTTGACGCGCAACGTTAAAGCCTTGCTCTAAAGTTTGGTTTACACAACCCCAAATCACGTCTTCAACGTCTTTTGGGTTTGCTTTTGGGTTACGCTCAAAAAGCGCATTAATTAGGTTTGCTGAAATATCTTCAGCACGAACATTGCGAAAACAACCGTTACGTGAACGGCCCATCGGTGAACGTACTGCGTCAATTACGACTACATCGTTATCTTCGTAGCTCATTTGTATTCTCCTAGTATCGTTCGATTAACCGAAGTAGCTTTCGCCATTGGCAGCCATTTCACGCATCTTGTCAGGCACATGATATAGAGGGCTAATGTCTTTAAACTTGTCAGCAAGTTCAACAAAATTGGCTAGGCCAAGTGTGTCGATGTAACGTAAAGCACCACCACGGAATGGAGGGAAACCGATACCAAATACCAAAGCCATATCTGCTTCAGCGGCTGTATCTACGATACCTTCTTCAAGACAACGAACCACTTCGTTACACATTGGAATCATGCAACGTGCAATAATTTCTTCTGCGTCGAAATCTTTAGCTTCGCCAAGTACTGGAGCAAGCAATTCAAGAACAGACTCATCGAAAACTTTCTTCGGCTTGCCTTTCTTGTCTTCTTCGTACTTGTAAAAACCTTTTTTGTTTTTCTGACCGTAGTATTCGTTATCGTATAAAACATCCATAGCAGATGTGAAATCAGCTTTCATACGCTCAGGGTAACCTTCAGCCATCACTTCATTAGCGTGCTTACCAGTATCGATACCAACAACGTCCATTAAATATGCAGGACCCATTGGGAAACCGAATTTCTCCATAACTTTATCTACTTTACGGAAATCAGCGCCGTCTTTAAGTAGTGCAGCAAAACCGCCAAAGTATGGGAAAAGTACACGGTTAACTAAAAAGCCTGGGCAATCGTTAACAACAACAGGTGTTTTACCCATTTTCTTAGCGTAAGCAACTGTTGTAGCAACCGCTACTTCAGATGTCTTTTCACCGCGAATGATTTCTACAAGAGGCATCATGTGTACTGGGTTAAAGAAGTGCATGCCTAAGAAGTTTTCAGGACGCTTAACGCTCTTCGCTAGAAGATCGATAGAAATTGTAGAAGTATTTGAAGCAAGGATTGCTGTATCACTTACGTGGCCTTCTACTTCAGCTAAAACAATACCCTTAACTTTAGGATTTTCAACAACAGCCTCAACAACAACATCAACATCACCAAACTCTGCATAAGAAAGAGTTGGACGGATACGGTTAAGTGTTTCACCCATAGCAAGCGGCTTCATTTTCTTACGTTCAACACGCTTAGAAAGAAGTTTATTTGCTTCGTTTAGACCTAATTCGATACCCGCTTCCGCGATGTCTTTCATTAGGATTGGAGTGCCTTTAAGAGCAGAGATATATGCAATACCGCCACCCATGATGCCAGCACCTAGTACTGCAGCCTTGTTAGTAGGCTTAGCAATAGCATCGTATTCTTTGGCTTTTTTCTTCAGTAATTGATCGTTATTAAACAGACCAATTAAAGCAGCAGACTCAGTAGTCTTAGCTAACTTAGCAAAACCTTTAGCTTCAGCTTCAAGCGCTTTATCACGTCCGAAGTTAGCTGCTTTTTGCATTGTCTTGATTGCAACGATAGGAGCTGGGTACTGACCTTTAGTTTGACCAGCAACAAAGCCTTTAGCTGTTTCAAATACCATCATTTGTTCCATGGCATCAAGCTTAAGCTTAGTCAGCTTCTCTTCACGCTTCACTTTCCAATCCAAAGATCCAGCAATCGCTGCTTTAACCATTTCAATGGCTTGATCTTTAAGAATGTCAGCTTTAACAACTGCATCTACAGCACCAAATTTAAGTGCTTTATCAGCACGGTTTTCAGCGCCCATGCAGATCCATTCGATTGCGTTATCTGCACCAATTACACGAGGAAGACGTACTGTACCGCCAAAACCAGGCATTAAGCCTAATTTAACTTCTGGTAAGCCAACTTTCGCTTTCTCAGACATGATACGGAAGTCAGTCGCAAGACACATTTCAAAACCACCGCCTAACGCGATGCCATTGATTGCTGTAACTGTTGGGAAAGGAAGGTCTTCTACACTGTTAAAAACAGCGTTAGATTCAACGATACCAGCAACTATAGCTTCTTCTTCGCCTTTAAACATATCACCAAACTCAGTGATGTCGGCGCCAACTATGAAACAATCTTTAGCTGATGTAACAACCAGACCTTTAACATCTGAATTACCCTGAAGTGACTGAACAGCTGCGTTCAAGTCTTCAATGGTAAGACGATTAAACTTATTTACGGATTCGCCCTGTAGATCGAAGTTTAGTTCGGCGATGCCGTCTTCGAGTAGCTTAACCGTGATGGCTTTACCTTGGTAAATCATCAACAAATCTCCACGCTATTTTTAGCTTAGTTAAAACATTATTGTTTAAAGCACATTTAACAAATTTTTCACGTCACCATGAAAGGCTTGTTAAATGAATTTTTCACGCATTCTGCACTGACAGGCATTTGGTTAAAAATACCTACTTAACCAAAATTCATACGCCCGTTTGAATTTGGAACTGGCACCTTCGTAAATATCAGCCTAAAAGTCAACCGTTTATGGCCTGTTTCGGCAAATTCAGCATGCTTTTGGGTGCATTTTAACCACAAGTCAACCAAGACAAAGGTTTGGCACTGTATGACCATAGCCCAAATAATTCACATTGTAGGCAATAAGCCTTAAAACACAGCAATTAACCCCTCTTTATCAATAACAAAAAGTTACCGCATAACTAAATCATTAGATAATTTTACGAAATACAGTATTAGGCCTTTAAATTGTTTGAAAATTTGTAGACACTTAGATGTAATTAAAAATAAAAAAATGCTAGGAACAAATATGATAAAACCAAACCTGAAGCGCGCACTAAGCGGACTAGCCCTACTACTGCTTGTTGTGATACATCCTGCCAAGGCCAATTCTGACACTGCTGACGCCCTAGAAAGCATATACCAGATGCAAACCATCGCATTTAGCATATTAGGCGACTACTACATGTTTAGTGGGCTTGAGGGTGATTCACGATACAGCCGTGAAATGGACACCCAAATCAAGCAGTTTGAAAACCTAATTGGAAAACTGACATCTACTGGCAGTCCAGCCACGAAAATAGACAGCTTTGGACCAGCCCTTATTCACTGGCAGGAATATAAAAAATTAATAGAAACCAATCGAACAGACTTCATTACTCAAGGATATGCAAGTGCACGACTTGTAGACGACCTAGGATCAAAGGTCATTGATTTAAATAAAAGCCTTCAAAAGACGTATGACACAATGATACTAAAAAATAAATTCATACTATCAAAGCAGACACAGGACACTCGAAAAATGGGGCTAATCATTCAAACTATTACAGTTGAATATGCAGCTCGAAGCACAGCAAACCTGGTTATGAAACTTGATATAAACGAAGGCGGCATGGTTGGGCAGGCGAAGGTTTTTGACAAACTATTAAACAACCTTAAAGAATCCACTAAATCAGATAAGTACATCTTTAAATTAACGGATCAAATAGGCGTTAAATGGAGCTTCATTAATAAATCTGTTGCTAACTACAATGAAAATGCGGTGCCATTTATTGTGAACACATATGGCGACCGCATTACGCAAAACCTTCAGAGCGTCGGAAAGCACTTCTCATCACAAGTACAGGCTAAGAAGTAACCTGTACGATTTGTAGAAAGTCTTTAAGCTTTTCGGAATCAAAGTCACCAGCAGATTCATTCCAAACAATACGACTCAAATAAGGAGTGCGCTCAATTGCTAAAATCGGCAAGGGCGCATTTTTAATAAGGTCAGATAAAGCAGCTGATAAATTTAAACTCTCTTCTTTATGCCAGCTCCAGCCATCTGGAAGCTCATCTTTAAGCCAACCATCATAATTGACCACCATCCACTTTTTATCATCACCCTTGATCGGCTTATTCTTATACAAAATATAACTAACACCCTCAAGATCAGTACGAATACCGCTCTCCTTAGGCTCTGCTGCAACACCTTCTAGCTTTACTTTTAAACCTGACATAATGGCTTTACGTCGCCATTCTGCCAAACGCTGATCGCGTGGACTTGGGCGAACCCAAACCACACTGCCAACCACCATAAGGATAACCAATATAATTATGACCCAAACTGGCATATTAGGTTTCCTCTTTCATGGCTTCAAGCTCTAACCAACGCTCCTCATTACCTTCAAGAGCACGTTCTTTTTTCTCAAGTTCAGCTAACTTATCCGCTACGTACTTGTTATCTTTTGAATAAAAGTCAGAACTTCCTATTTCAGCTTTTAAAATGCCGATGGCTGCCTCCATTTCTTCAATTTCAATAGGCAAAGTTTCAAGCTCACGCTGAAGCTTATAACTCAATTTCTTGGCCGCTTTTTTAGCTACTGGAATGGCAGTTGCGTCAATCGAGTCAATCCCACTTGTATCTGCGGAATCTTCTTTATGGGATGCAGAAGCTTTTAAGCCAGCTGGATCCTCTTTCAAGCGGAAGCCTCTTGAGTACCAGTCAGAATAACCACCCACAGGCTCGGTAATCTCACCCTGCCCTTCAAATACGATAAGTGAAGTCACTACGTTATCTAAAAATGCCCTGTCGTGACTTACAACCAGTAAGGTGCCCTTAAAGTCCATCAAACGCTGCTCTAATAACTCCAACGTTTCAACGTCCAGATCATTTGTTGGCTCATCCAGTATCAACAAATTAGCAGGCTTACTAAACAACTTGGCCAACATTACTCGACTTACTTCTCCGCCGGATAATGCCTTTAATGGTGTGCGAGATCTTGCAGGTGTGAACAAAAAGTCGCTCAAGTAACTTAATACATGTTTTTCTTTTCCATTAATCTCAATGAACTCTCGGCCCTCAGCCAAGTTATCAATGATATTTTTTTCCATATCAATCTCAGCGCGAAGCTGATCAAAGTAGGCAATTTCTAGCTTAGTTCCCTGCTTTATCGTGCCAGACTGAGGCTCTAACTGCTTCAGAAGTAAGCGTAACAAGGTACTCTTACCCGTACCGTTTACCCCTAGTAAGCCGATGCGATCAGCTCGTTGAATAACAGTAGAAAAGTTATTAACTATGGGCTTATCTTTAAACGCGTAAGCCACATTCACAGCTTCGATAACCGCTTTACCAGAACGATCAGCCGATTCAACATCAAACTGACTTTTACCTTGTAGATTAACTCGTGCTCCACGCTCATTACGCAGGGCTTTTAATGCACGAACACGGCCTTCATTACGTGTCCGACGTGCTTTGATACCTTGGCGTATCCATTTTTCTTCTTCAGCTAAGCGCTTATCAAATAATGCATTTACACGATCTTCATCTTCTAATCGCTTCTCACGCCAATTGACCAAGCCTTCATAGTCGCTGCCATCAAATTTATAGATACTACCGCGATCCAAATCAATCACTTGATTGGCCACTTTCTCCATGAACGATCTATCATGCGTTATGAATAATACAGCGCCTTTGAAATCAGCCAACTGCTCTTCTAACCACTCAATTGCAGGGATGTCCAAATGGTTGGTAGGTTCGTCTAGCAGCAATAAATCAGGTTCGCACAGCAAAGCACGACCTAGCATTACGCGGCGGCGCCAACCACCAGATAGCTCTGCCATGGTTTTTTCTGCAGGCAATTTAAGTTTTTCTACAATAGCATCGGCTTTTTGTTGCAGAGACCAGCCATCTTCTGCCTCGATAATGGTTTGCAATCGCTCCAATTTCTTCATTGAGCTATCGTCGTGAGCCGTCATGGCAAGCTCGTTATAATCATGCAGCACTTTTGACAACTCAGCCTTACCGCTTAAGACTACATCCATGACATTTCGGTCATCTGCAGCAGGTAAAGCCTGAGGAAGCTCGGCTAATGTGCAACCACTTTCAATTCTAACCACACCGCTATCAGGAAGATTCTGCCCCAAAAGCAATCGAAATAACGATGATTTACCAGCGCCATTACGCCCTACAAGACAGATTCGATCACGATCATTGATCGTAAAATTCACTTTTTCTAAGATTACTTGCTCACCATAATGCAGTGACAATTCTTCTAAAATAACTACAGCCATGACTGCTCGGCCCATTCACGTATAAAATTTGCGCCATTGTACGGGATTTAGCATGATAATTGGCCATTTAGTTAATTCTTTACTTCATTATTCTTAAAGCCCTTACTCGCGAATATTTTTAGCCTATAATTCTTGCAAAATAATACCAATAAAACGGACAAATCCTCATGCAACTCACTCGCGGACATTATATTGCCATTGGCTCCACTGTGATCATCACGCTTTGGATGTTATCTGGCTTATTCAACGGCACAGACATTACTGAAACCCAGGCACCCGTTGAGAAGGAAACATCTTCTATTTTCAGTGTTGAGGTGAAGCAATTTAACGCAACCAGTATCACCCCCGAGCTAACCTTACATGGACAGACAGCACCTAATCGTGAAGTCCAGCTAAAAACAGAGATTGCCGGCACCGTATTAAAACTTCACGCTAAAGAGGGTGAGCTTGTTAAAAAGGGCCAAGTAATCATTGAAATTGACACCCAAGATAAGCACCAACAACTAAAACAAGCCAAAGCCCTTTTAAAACAACGCAAGGTTGAGCATCAAGCCAATCAATCCCTAATAGGAAAAGGATTGCAAAATAAAACCAGACTAGCCGAATCAGAATCACAACTTGCAGCAGCAGAGGCTCAAGTCACATCAAAGAGTATCAGGCTCAACGCCACTAAAATTACAGCCCCATTCTCAGGTGTACTCGAAAACAGCCACGTTGAAATTGGCAGCTATCTTAAAGCCGGCGACCCTGTTATCAGTTTATTAGATTTCAATCCTTTTATCGTTAAGGGTTACACCTCAGAAAAAGATTTATCGCTTATTAAAATTGGTGCGACCGCTACAGGAAAAACCATTGATGGAAAAGAAAGCACCGGTAAAATTCGTTACGTATCGAGCAAAGCCAACTCTTCTACCCGAACCTTTTTAGTAGAACTTGAAATCGACAACCCATCAGAAAGACAAGCAGATGGCGTAACCGCCGACATTATTATTCCACTGCAACAAACCAACGGCGTATTTATTAGCCCAGCTCTATTAAGTTTGAACGAGAAAGGTATCTTGGGTGCAAAATACGTCGCAAAAGATAATCAGGTAATCTTCTCACCCATCCAATTAGTTAAAGCAGAATCAACAGGAGTCTGGGTATCTGGATTACCAAACCCAGTAAATCTTATCGTTGTGGGCCAAAGTTTTGTTAGCCCAGGTGAAAAAGTACAACCCATATTCAAGAAAACAATGCTGACAACAAAAGAACTGTCTATCACACCTACAAAAGAGCAAATAACACCAAAAATAAAGCCACGCTTTGAAGTAGAGGCTAAATAATCATGAACGCATTGATTAATGCTGCTTTAAGTCGAATTAGAACGGTTGTCCTGCTGTTCTCTCTTGCCATGATTGTGGGTATCACCTCTCTCAATAGCATTCCAAAAGAAAGCGCCCCCGACATTAGCATTCCCATGGCTTATGTCTCCATTCATCACGAAGGCATTAGCCCAGAAGATGCCGATCGAATTCTTTATTTACCCATGCACAAAGAGCTTAAGTCTTTAGATGGTCTAAAAGAAATAGTTGCCACGTCTACTCAAGGGCATTTATCTATACAACTAGAGTTTGAATCAGATATTGATATCGATGAAGCCTTACTTGATGTGAGAGAAGCTGTTGATGCAGCCAAAGGTGAACTGCCTGCAGCTACCGACGAACCTATGGTACAAGAAATTAATATCTCACTATTTCCAGTTATGGTCGTTGCATTATCAGGAGATATTGACGAGCGTGTTTTATTCGCTGTAGCCAAAGACGTTAAAGAGAAAATTGAAGGCATTAACGGTGTTCTCGAAGCTAAAATTCAAGGGGACCGTGAAGAAGTTGCAGAGATCATTATAGATCCAACCAAGCTCGACAGTTACAACATCGATCACGGCACGTTATTCAATTTAATTAACAATAATAATCAGCTGGTTGCCGCTGGCGACCTAGATACAGGATCAGGAAGATTCTCAGTCAAACTGCCTGGGCTAATTGAAAGCACACAGGATATTTTGAGCATGCCAGTTAAAGTAGACGGCGACCAAGTTGTTCGTTTTTCAGATATTGCTATTGGCCAGCGAACGTACAAGGATGCATTAAGCCGTGCCCGTATTAATGGAAAGCCTGCCCTAGCCATTGAAGTGTCAAAAAGATTGGGGGCTAATATCATACAAACACTTGAGCAAGTTAAAGCGCTAGTGAACAAAGAAAAAGTAAAATGGCCTGACGGAATTAAAGTTACGTTTAGCCAGGATCAATCCAAAGAAATAAAACGAACACTAGATGATCTGTTTAATAACGTATTATTTGCCACCGTATTAGTCATGATCATTATCGTGGCATCCCTAGGACCGCGGTCTTCGATTCTGGTTGGCCTAGCTATTCCAGGTTCCTTTTTAATGGGGATAATGGTTTTAAATTTAATGGGCTACACCTTGAATATGGTGGTTCTCTTTGCACTGATCTTAAGCGTGGGCATGCTCGTTGATGGCGCCATTGTCGTGGTCGAATACGCAGATAGACGTATGGCTGAGGGCACCCCTAAGTTTCATGCATTTAAAGAAGCATCTAAAAGAATGGCTTGGCCAATTACTGCATCAACTGCCACAACACTTGCTGTATTTTTACCCTTACTTTTTTGGCCTGATACAACGGGCGATTTCATGAAGTTTATTCCTATTACTATTTTAATCACCCTATCAGCCTCGCTACTTATGGCCCTTATTGTCATCCCTGCATTAGGTGCTTGGTTGAGTAAACCCGGTGCAATAAGCGATGAAGCACTTGCCGCAATGCGTGCATCTGAAAGCGGTGATTTTTCAAATTTAAAAGGATTTACAGGAAAGTATGTTTCAGTATTAAAACGCTTTCTATCAGCGCCCATTAAAACCTTATTTGGCGTAATAGCCATTATGGTTGCAACCATCATGCTATATGCAAACTTTGGTAACGGCATGGAATTTTTTCCTAAAGTAGACGCTGAAATTGCCCTAGTGGATATTCGTGCCAGAGGTAACCTTTCTCTTGATGAGCGTGACGCCATTGTTAAAAATGTCGAAAAACGCTTATACGATATGAAAGAAATCAAAACACTGTACACCACAAGCTTTATAAAGCCCCCCAACGGAGGCGCTGTTGATTTAGTCGGACGCATTCAATTAGAACTGGAAGACTGGCAGCAACGTCGCTTGGCACTGGACATATTGGAAGACATTAGGCAGCGTACTGCCGACATACCCGGAATTATCATTGAAACTAAGGTAAAAGAAGAAGGCCCTTCCGCTGGCGCAGCCATTCAATTGGAGATTTCAGGTATTTATCGAGAGGTTCTTATCGAGGTGATTAAGAAAATCCGCATAGAACTCAACAAAGACCCTGAATTACGAGACATAAAAGACAGTCGACCATTGGAAGGAATTGAGTGGGAATTGGACGTAGACCGCGAAGCAGCCAGTCGCATGGGTGCCAGTATTGCCTCAGTAGGCAGCTTAGTTAAAATGGTCACCTCTGGGTTAACACTTGGCTCATACCGACCTAATGATGCAGACGATGAAGTTGATATCCGCTTACGATTCCCCACTGCGACTCGCAATCTAGACCAGCTAGACAAGCTACGTGTTAGTGCAAATGGCCAGCTAGTGCCTATCAGTAGCTTTACGCAAAAAATTCCAAAGCAGCAATCAGGCAATATTGTTCGAACAGGCAATAACATTCGCTACATGATCGACGCCAATGTCCAAGAAGGCGTTAACGCTGCTTATAAACGGGCTCAAATCAAAGCCGTTTTAGATAAAGCACAACTGCCGCCTGGGGTTAGTTACCGATTTAAAGGTGACGCTGAGAAAATGGCTGAAACAGGGGCATTCTTAGGAGGCGCCTTTTTATTGGCTGTTTTCATGATGGCTGTCATTTTGGTTACTCAGTTTAATAGCATATTCAGAGCAGGCCTTGTTCTCAGCGCCATCATACTTTCATTTGCAGGCGTTTTTATGGGGCTTATGATTCGTGGAGAACCATTTGGACTGGTTATGAGTGGTGTTGGCATGATCGCCCTTGCGGGTATTGTTGTGAACAATAACATTGTACTTATAGATACTTATGCAAGGCTGAGACAAGACGGCCTAGAAGCCATTGATGCAGCTCTCAGAACAGGGGCTCAACGCTTACGTCCAGTCCTCCTAACAACCGTAACAACCGTGTGCGGCTTAATTCCTATGGTATACCAATTAAACATCGATCTAATAGGCCGAGAATTACTTGTAGGAGCCCCAAGTTCACAATGGTGGACCCAATTATCCACAGCCATTGCTGGCGGATTAACGTTCGCCACCATACTGACCTTAATCCTGACACCCTGCTTATTGGTTGCCAGTGATTTACGAAAAGAAAAACGTGAATTGGCGCGAAAATGCTAATTCATTTTAAGTCTAAAAGACTCTATTAAATAATTTTTTATTCGGATTCATCTCTCCGGTTTTTAAGCTATGCTTTCACTAGGAACTGGGGAGATCCAATGCGAATTCAGCATTACATTTTTATCATAATTACTCTTATAAGCTTTTCTGTGGCAAGCATCGCCTCAAGTAGCATGAACCATGACATCTACTTAAAAGCAGAGTCACATTTAAATAAACGGCAAGACTCAAGCTTTCACAAAACAATGGAGTCTTTAGGTAACCACCCTCTCAAACCTTATTTAGAAGCTCGCTGGATTCGCCGCCAATTTAATCGAACTCCCATCGCTGAAATTGACAGTTTTTTAAAAACACATAAAGACCAACCACCTGCACGTGCATTGAATCGCCAATGGATTACCTACCTAGCAAAAAAACAAAAATGGCATTTGTTTTTAGACTATTACCAACCTACCCAAAATTTAAATTTGCAATGCCATCGCATCAAGGCCTTAGAAAGTACAAACAATCAATTTGAAGCCATCAGTGAAGGTCAAGCCCTTTGGCTAAAAGGCGTTTCACTTCCAAAATCATGCGATAAAGTATTCAAAAATTGGAGAAGAATTGGCTACCTCAGCCAAGATCTTATTTGGCAGCGCCTAATAAACGCACAAGAAAAAAGACAGTACAAGCTGGTTCGATATTTAAAAAAGCAGCTTCCTAGTACGGCTAAAAAACAATTTAAAGTTGTGCAAAATTCATGGCGTAGACCTAAAGAAACATTCAATGATGCGCGGCTCCTTAACTTTGATAGTCAGATTAAATTCTCTCTATTAAAACGTGCATTAAAAAAACACCCTGACTACTGGTTCGAACATAAAACCAACCCAATATTTTTATCATTAGATTCAGATCAAAAATCGAAACTTTTAGAAGTTGCCATGCAGTCTGGGGCCAAAGGGGGAAACAACAACCAACATAAGTGGTACCAACTGGCACAACAAGAGCAAATATTAACTGAAGAGCTTCAAAAGCGGTTTCTACAAGGGGCTATTCAGACTCAAAAGTGGATGCTTTTAAGTCATTTTTACAAACTCAGCTCAGAAAAGATAAGACAAAATGGAAAATGGCAGTATTGGAATGCAAGAGCGTTAGAGCTATTAGGCGCCCCTGCACACATCACAACCCCTTTTTATGAACTTGCATCGACTCACCGTGACTATTACGGGTTTCTTGCAAGCCAGCATCTTGGTATCAGTGCATCAATGAATCACAACCCTACTTACGTTGATGCCTCTGTTGTACAGCGCACAAGAATTCACCCCAATGTAAAACGAGCACTCGCATTTCTAGATTTAAACCGTATACCGCAAGCTCGTCGCGAATGGCAGCATGCCTTTAACAATCTAGATAATAATGGTCGTCAAGCTCTTGCCTTATTAGCAGGCCGGTTAGAATGGTCAGACCGAGCAATTATGACTCTGGCTCAACTAAGAGACTGGCATGACCTTCAACTAAGATTCCCTCTTGCACACGAACCACTTTTTGATAAAGCAGCCAAACGCTCAAAAATTGAAAAAACATGGATCTATGGCATTGCCAGACAAGAAAGTGCATTTATGCATGATGCCCGAAGCCCTGTAGGTGCAACAGGCTTAATGCAGTTAATGCCACGAACCGCTAGAAGCGTATCTAAACGTTTACGCATTAAATACTCCAGCAAAAAGCTCGTTGACCCAAAATACAATGTCCGCCTGGGCAGCCATTACCTGAAAACCCTATTAAAGCGCTACAAAGGAAATCGAGTTCTAGCAACTGCTGCCTACAACGCCGGCCCAACCAACGTCAAACGCTGGCTCAAACGATTTGATGGTCCTCTGGATATTTGGATTGAAAACATCCCCTTCAATGAGACAAAAGAATACGTACAACGGGTATTGGCCTACAGCACAATCTATTCATACCGATTAGGTGGCTTACAGCCAATATTTGACAGTAAAACCCTCTCATCTTGGCACGACCAATCAGTGAATTTTTTAAATATTTCCAAGGCAACTAGAGTGCAGGATACCCAAGGTTAGCTATGCTAAATATATGGATATTTTGGGGTTATTTTTGTGAACAATTCTGACAAACGATTTGATATTAACCATCAAGGCTCAAGCTCCCACAACCCTGATTTAGACTGGAGTCAAATCAGGGAGACAATCACTATGCTTGCTCTTGCGGTAGCGCAAGTAGAGTCATCCATGACCGATGGGGCACAAAGCGTAAGCACGCTAACAAATACATTTACTCGAATGGCCGATTACGTTGGCTCAATAAAAGAAATCACTAATAAAGTCACGCCTGATAATATCGATAAATTCAAAGATGCCATTGCAAATACTACTGATAGCCTGGAGTCTGATGTTCACGGTGCCGTGGTTGCTTTCCAGTTTTACGATAGAATCAGTCAAAGATTAGATCACGTTTGTAAAAGCCTTGATCGCCTAGGCGTTTTAATCAGCAATCCAGAAAGCCTCTATAACCCTGGGCACTGGAAATCATTTCAAGATGACATAAAGGGCTCCTATACAATGGAAGCCGAGCGCATTATGTTTGAACACATATTGCGAGGCCAAAGTATTGAGGAGGCACTTGAAGTTTATCACCACCACTTCAATGAGGCCGAAAAGGGAAAGGACACAGATAATGGTGATGAAATAGAATTTTTTTAAATTGCTATCTATCAGTCACATTAAAAAGACACTATCACGCTAATATTATAACGGGCATTCCAACATTCAAACTGCCAATCTGATTATGGATTAAGTTTTGACCCACAAACACACCCTTACCTTTCTTTCGATACTTAACCATTGCCTGCATCACTTCTCTTTGTTTTGCACCTGTCTGGGGATCAATTGTCGGTATAACACACCGTGAGCAAGGCTTAACTAGATCGAATTCTATATCACCTATTCTTATCTTCTTCCATGTATCTTCTTCAAATGCATCGCACCCTGACACAACAATATTTGGGCGAAAACGATTAACAGAAAGCTCGTAACCTACTTTATTTGAAAGAAAATCGATTGAAGCCTGCGAAACCAGTAGAAATGGAAAACCATCTGAAAAATGAGTCTGGACACCCGGTGCTGAATAATTTAAATCCACCTGCCTAAATTCAGTATCATGCAAATAAACCAATCTTACAGGTGTATTTAATTTAGCACTGAGCCAAGCCGATGCTTTACTCGAAATTAATTGCCCTGTGAGGGTATCATCCCAAATCTGAACAGTTACAGATTCTGTTTTCAAAGAAAAATTAGGGAGCATTAGCTCAATAGAATCGCCGTTAAGAGAAAGTCGTAAGCGGTTATCTAGTAAGTCTATCTGAATAATCGACATCATGGGATGTTGGCGTTGAGTAATGAACATCCCATCTGAATCTATCAGCATGATACGACGATCTAACGATGGCCCACTAGTATCCACATCCAATTTTTGAGTTTGAATACAGCCTAAAGATTTAATCGGATGGAAAAACAGCTCGCTTACTGAATATGTCATATGCACTCCTTATTTAAAGGAGTGTAATAACATATTCATCGCGATAGAAGAAAATAACGAAAATAATAAAAAATTAACTAAGACTTAACCAAACAACTGCTTGGCTCTAACCTCCACTGCTGCAGCCAATCCATCTGGTTGAAATTTAGATAAGAAGGCATTACAGCCGACTTTTTCAACCATGGCCTCATTAAAGCTACCACTTAAAGATGTATGTAAAACAATATACAAATCCTTAAGATCTGAGTTCCCCCTTATTTCTGTGGTTAGCATATAACCATCCATTGTCGGCATTTCAGCATCTGTTATTAACATTAACAGCTGACTATTAATTGGGCCTTCTTTTGCCATATCCAATATAATATTTAATCCTGCAAGACCATCATTTGCCTGGATCACTTCAATACCCAAACTTTCAAGTGTCTCTTTAACTTGAGAGCGAGCAATCGCAGAATCGTCTACCGCCAAAACTTTAAGTCCTGACTCACCCACTCGAGCCATAATATCCAAGTCAACCATACCTTCAGATACAGCTGTCTCGTATGGCACTATTTCTGCCAATACTTTCTCTACATCTATAATCTCGACAATTTTACCGTCTACCTTAGTTATCGCCGTTAAATAATGGGACTTACCCGTCCCCTTAGGCGGCGGCATAATCTCTTCCCAGTTCATATTCACAATACGCTCAACACCATCTACTAAGAAAGCCTGAATGGTTCGATTATATTCAGTCACGATCATAGTAGTATGTTCATTGATCGTAATAGGACCCATTCCAATAGCATGGCTTAAATCAACCACAGGAAGCGTTTGCCCACGTAAGTGTGTCACCCCTCTCACAACAGGGTGAGAGTCAGGTATCTGGGTCAAGCGGGTGACTTTTAACACCTCTTGAATTTTAAATACATTAATCGCATAAGCTTGGCCTTTTCCCATGTTAAACATGAGTAGCTCTAATCGGTTTTGACCAACCAGCTTTGTCCTAGAATCGACGTTTGATAATACACCAGACATAAATGCCTACACCTTTATTCGCTGTCCTTTTAAATAGTGTAGCTCAAGGTACAGGTTTGCCCACTTTAGACTAAGCTCATATTAATAAATATTTAAACTATGAACTGAAGCCCATGGAACAAGGCGAAAATGCCCTACTAGCAAGACAGCCCATTTATAACCGCTCTTTAGAGATAGCGGCATATGAACTGCTGTTTAGAGGAAACATGCAATCGAATCAGGCTGATTTTAAGTGTGGCGATCAAGCAACCAGTCAGGTACTGCTAAATGCATTTGGCGAAGCTGGATTAGATTCCATTTGTGGAAAACACCCTGCTTATATAAATTTCACAAAAAATCTAATTTTAAATAGACCTTCTTTTGATCCCAAGCAATACGTCATTGAGATCCTTGAAGACATTCAGGTTGATGATGAGCTGATAAATGCTATACAAGCAGCAAAAAGAGAGGGATCTAAATTAGCATTAGATGACTTTATTCTAAATACAAACAGCGCACCGCTGCTCGCTCTGGTTGATATAGTTAAAATAGATGTATTAACTTTAAGCAAGTCGCAAATTGAAAGGTTCGCAAAAGTGTTTAAACCCAGACATCTAACATTACTGGCTGAAAAAGTTGAAACCCATGAAATGTATGATTTTTGCAAAGGCCTAGGATTTGATTTATTTCAGGGTTACTTTTTAAGTAAACCGCAAATCGTTGAAGGCAGAGCAATGCCTGACAATAAATTTTTGGTACTCAAGTTAGTAAGAGACTTACAAAACTCTGAAATTACAGTCGACTCGATGACAAAGACGTTATCTCAAGATCCTCAGATGGGATATAAATTACTTCGACTGGTTAATTCTGCTGCATTTGCTCGTGTTGAAAAATGCACATCACTACATCAGGCCATAGCTAAGCTTGGACTAACGCATATTCGAAGTTGGGCAACGCTTTTAGCATTAGGGAATTTAGAAGACAAACCTTTAGCTCTAAGGCAAACCAGTTTAGAGCGCGCAATATTGTGTGAAAAATTAGGTGGTAAAATTGGAAAACGCTTAAATCACGAATATTACACCGTTGGTTTATTCTCGTTATTAGATGCATTCTTAGACCGCCCCATTTTGGAAATCATCAAAAGCTTACATTTACCTATCGATATTGAGGGTGCTATTTTATCCAATTCCAGCGACCTGGGATTAATACTGCATACTGCCACATGCTTTCAAGAAGCCAGGCTTTACGACTTACAACTAGAAAAATTAGACAGTTACGGGTTAAGCTTAGAAATCATGGATAGTTTATACAAAGAAAGCCTAGCAATAGCAGACAAACAAATACAAGAACTCTCTAAATAAAAAAGCCCCCCCTTCTACTCAGCCACGAATACAGCTATTAAAAAGCCTCAAAAATTTCAGTACTGCCCCCATATCGCACCAATCAATCAATACTATAAATAGGACGACCAAACTACACCTATCCATCAAGGTTAAATTTAGGTTAATCTACAACCATTAAATAACATTATAAAAATAAAAGGTGCAACTATGTTACTAGCAGGACTATCCGAGTTTTTTATCATTGCCAGTATTATTTACGCACTCAAAACACTGAAAGCCCCACACCCTCTGATGGGCACCGTATTTCGACTAGGACTATTGGTAACCCTATGTGCATCAACGTTAGGCTCTCTTTATTTTCTAGATATACTTAACGTAGGTGAATACCATAAATTATTCACCTTCATATCAAAACATGTGGCATTAACCGCCTTTATTATTGGGGCTGGCTGGGGATTTTATAACAGCAAGACCAAGAAAATAATTGGCATAACTCTACTGATAAGCGCATTAACATCGCTAGCACTAAATACTACCCAAGAGCTCTCATTACTCAGTATGGCAATCATGCTGATCGCCATTTTATTCACACTATTTTGCATGAGATCATCGATAAATGAGCTAAAATTACTTGCCACTGGGACAATCATTCTCTTGAGCACACTTTTTTGGGGAGCCATAATTTCAAACCAAGATTTAATGATTGCGGTTTATCACACATGCGTTGCTGGATTTTATTTCCTGACAACACTGAGCTTCAAGAAAAACGACGGAGCCTAAAATGAATATTATTTTAATGGCCATACCCGGTTTTTTTATTCTCATTGCATTAGAAATGTTAATCAATCATTTGAGGGGGACTGATTACTACCGCCTTAATGATTCTATCAATTCTCTTTCGATGGGGATGCTGAGCCGTGTGACCGGAGCTTTATACGCGCTAGTACCCTTCTCGCTTTATGCTTATAGCTATGAAAGTTATGCTCTTTTTACCTGGGAGGATAATTTTTTAACTTATGCAGTCGCGTTTGTTTTATATGATTTTTGCTATTACTGGAATCACAGGATTGGTCACGTTGTGAACATTGGCTGGGCCAGCCATGTTGTTCATCATTCAAGCGAAGAATACAACCTAACGACTGCCCTTCGACAAACCAGTGTGCCCAATCCTCTTGGCGCACTGTGCTTTATACCTCTTGCCTTTTTTGGGTTTGAACCTTGGTTATTGGTCTCAGTTGTTTCGCTTAACTTAATTTACCAGTACTGGGTTCATACCCAGATTATAAATCGTATGCCTGATTGGTTTGAAGCCGTTTTTGTATCACCAAGCAATCATCGAGTCCATCACGCAAAAAACAAGATTTACGTTGATAAAAATTATGGCGGTGTATTTATATTATGGGACCGTATTTTTAATACATTCCAAGCTGAACTGAATGAGGAAAAAGTTGTATTTGGCATCAGTACCCAACTGGCAAGCTGGAATCCAATATGGGGGAATGTAAAAGTATTCTCCTCTTTATTTAAAGATGCATGGGGAACCAAAAACTGGAGCGATAAACTCACACTCTGGTTTAGAAAGACAGGTTACAGACCAGCCGACATGGAAGCTGAACGACCAATTATCAAAAACAATGCAGCAGGGAAAAAATACAACCCTCCATTATCCAAGCCTGAAAAGTGGTATATATTTTTTCAATACTTATACATCACACCAGGCTTGCTCGCATTTATGGCATTCATCCCATCAATGCAGCCACTAGAACTGATCGCAGCAGGTATAACTCTTATATTTTCCTTGTATAGCCTAGGTAAAATATTAGAAGGCAGTGCCTACGGTGCAACACTAGAACTGATTAAATTTGTTTTATGCTCGGTTATTTCTGCATGGATTTTCAACAGCATGCCTAGTATTGGAATAAGTGTAGCGATCACATCTAGCGTCATGTTTCTGTTTTATCTTTCTATCCAAAAAACCCGACAACCTTTATCCACCTAAATATAATCAATAAATCACCAATAAAAAAGCCAGCTTTCGCTGGCTCTTATATTCACTAAACGTTTTTAAGTATTACATCCGTGTAAACTGTTTAAAACTTTTCAAGTGCTGCCCACTTACAAACAAGAGAAGTGTTAACACCACAAATAAGACACCAATCACATACAAGCTAGCAGGTACACTTATACCTTGAGCAATGGCTCCTGCCAGCACACCAGCCATAGCCGACACCACCTGACTGATAATAGTATAAATACTCATTACACGCCCTCGAATCGCAACAGGTGTAAAGTGCTGCAATCCAGCAACAATAAAACTAACTACAACCCCAGCCAGTGTGGTACCAAATACAAGCATCAAACAACTTAACCAAACAGTTTCAATATAACCAATCAAACCCATGGATAGACCGCACAAAAACAACATTACTAAAATAGACCGACCTATCGGCAAGTGCCCTTTTAATTTCATTGCAGCAACCCCACCTAAAATCAATGATAATGCTATCAAGCCTAAGTACTGCCCCTTTTCAATACCGCTTAATCCAAGTTGCTGCTCGGCTACTTGAGGTAATATCACCTGCATAGGTCCCATCATCAAATAACCAATTATTGCCGAAAACAATAACTGAGGCACGATCGGTACCGCTTTTAAAGCCTCAAAACAGTCAACCCACTCTTGCTTTAGATTTTTATGACTTAACCTTTTGTGAACATTAGGTGCGTTAATTAACAAAATACTGGAAACAATAAACATACAAATACTTGTTATGGCCACACCTTTCCATTCAAATTCAGCTTGTATTTGAGTAAGTAATATCGGTGCCAATCCAAATCCAATCATCACAAGTAGGTTAAATGTAATTGTAGACTGAGCTAACTTATCATCGGATACGTATTGACCCATGGCAGACAATCTAGAGGGCGCTACAAAGGCCCAACCAATACCAATCAAAAAACTTGAAGTTAGAAAAATAACAATACTGGCTTCTGGTTGATAAGTCATGACATACAACATTCCCAACCCACCCAAGACAAAACAATTTTGAGTAATTAAAAGCACTTTTTTAGCACTATAGCGATCGATGTAAGCCCCTGCCAACCAGCCAAATATTATAGGCGGGCCAAAACAAAAACCGTAAGCAAGACCTGCTAAAAGTGATGAGTCGAACATCTCTAAGCTGTATAAAATAGCACTGTAATTCACCATATGTCCTGCGACAAATGCTAAAAAACAAGACACATAAAATATAAATAATTTCATTAATTTACCGATTTAAGAGTATCGGCCAAGTAAAATATTACCTAGCCGATATATTTTACTGAGTGAGTACGGGCTTAAGAACAATCAATGTAGGCTGTGCATCTTCAATATGCCAACTAGGAAAACTAGAGTTAGTAGTAAACACTGTACCGTCAGGTGAAATCTCAACATCTCGTGTGAACGTCACCTTTTTGGCCATTGGGTAATGCTGCCAGCGGTTTTCTTTATAGTAATAAGCGTACAAAGCATCGGAAGTATTGCCATTCACCCAAACTATTGAGCGGTCTTTATCAATATTTAACGAATACGGAGTTTCACTGCCTAATGGTTCTACAGGTAAATCATGGAATTCGAATATTTCTTTTTCTTGATCAAAGCGTACGATCTGAGACTCAGGAAAAGCTGCAATCCAAATACCACCATCAGCATCTACCCGTAAGCGGCGCGGGCCTTTAAACGGTGTATCGTACATCTTGATTTCATGAGTGACAGGATCAATTCGGCCAATACTATCTGCATGCAAACGAGCAAACCAAACACCACCGTCAGGTGCTATATCAATACCATATGGCAATGGCACCCCTGTGGAATCACGGTCAACTGAAGCCCAATTCCCTACAGGTAAACCCCAGCTCATCAACTTAAATAAAACACCCATTAAATTTATTGTGATGGTTTCTTTTAAGCTTCTCGATGGTAAATCAAACAATTTGAACGTTTTAGTTTTACGATCAAACATACCTATTTGATTAGACAGTGCCAGCGTAAACCAAACGTTATCATTATCATCGACACGTAATGTATGAGGATAGTAACCATCATTCATATGATGATTGGTCATTTCTTTTGTTTTTGGATTAAATTCGATAATTCGCTGCTGATAAGATGCTGTTATAAAAATATTCCCATCTTTAGCGCTCTCAGCAAATGAATGTATACCCGCAAAAGTTTCATGCTTTGGAAAGTCTTTTAAGCGTGAACCCAACAAACCACCATGTTGATCCCACTCTTCTCTAGGAAGTTTGTAAACAACGTATTCACCTGTCTTTGCATCCATTTCATACATTCTATCCTGCAGGTTATCACCTATATATAACTTTCCTGAAGAGTGGTAAAGCAAATCATGCATTTGTGAAAAACTATCACCAATAGGCCATTCAACTAATGATGAATCCTTCAAATAATTAGACCATGGCGTGCCTTCAGGGATTAATTCAGGATTCGAATTTAAACGACCATACTTCTCATGTAATAATTTAGGCAACTCATCTTGTGCATCATCCGCTAGTCGAGCGCCATAATTTACCATACGGTAAATAGTTTCATCCCACATTTCTTCACTGCGATCCCTACGCAAATACATACTGCCTTGCTGATGACAAAAACCACACTGCATAATGTAATGTTTCTTGAGGTCTGTTTCCAAATCAAGAGCAGCTAGCCAAGTATTTGCCGGACGTGATGCTGCAAGAGCAACAGGATCACTTTCTACTTCTAAAACAGCGTTCCAAATCTTATTACCCATCAGCTCTATTGTCTGATCCTTATAACCGGGTTTTCGTAATCGGTAACGAACATTTTCGTTAGTAAAGGTTTCAAAATCAGCCTCTCCCTTATCCCCTGTAAACTGAGAATAGGTTGCGCTTGATCGATTCAATACACCAACTGGTGGATAGCCATTATCACTGCGATCTACTGTGTACCCAGATACAGGTGTCTGCGACACCATAACATTATGAATTGGCTGCCCAAACTCACTGAGTACTACAACCTGTCCCGCAATTGATGCACTGCTAAACCCCATACAGGCAAGTAATGCAATTTTCATATAGTGTTTCATGATTTCACATACTCCTTATCTGTTTCTTTCAAAAATGCTTCAAAAGCATCAAATGTACTCTTGCTTGGCTGGTGCTTAAATACAGACTTAATTTTATCGTTTGCTAATACGGGTCTGAACTCAATAAATTTAACCTGCTCAGGACCGTACTGAGACAAACCTAAAGGTTTTAATACACTTAACATAAAACGTAAGAAACCAGCTGGTATTGGTAAATAAAATTTATTTAATCGCTTCGCAATTGCCTTTAATGACAAAGTTCCATCACCAGCAACATTATAAACACCCTCGACATCTGTGATTGCAGACTCAATTAAATATTCAACTAAATCATCCACCCAAATAATCACAAAAGGAGAATCATTACCTAATAAACCACTCACAATATTTTTACTAAACATATTAGTAATTGGATTTTCAAAGTTAGGCCCCAACACAGTACCAGGGCGTAAAACAACCTGCTTGAGTTGAGGAAAATCATTTCGATATCTCTTCATTATCTCTTCAACCTGACGCTTATGTGATGAGTAAAAATAATCATCATTTCCACGAACAGGCATATCTTCGGTCAACCACTGAGCGTTATCTTTCCAATAACCGTATGCAGCTCCACTAGATGTAACCACTACCTTTTTCACACCAATTTCCACAGATACTTCTAATAGACGTTCTGTGGCTTTTACATCAATATCATGGGCTTTGCTAACAGGCATTCCTTCTGGAAGCTGAATAATAGATGCTAGATGTATGATGACATCCGGCACTATTTTTTCTACCCAGGTAAAAAACTGATCACTGCATATATCAAATGTTTCATGAGTACTATTCGCTTCAAATGAAAGCTCTGACAGGTCTGTTGAATATAAATCTACCTCACTACGCTGACTGAATATTCGAACTAATCGAGAACCAATGTCTCCAGCTGCTCCAGTAATTAAAATTTTCATACACCAGCTCCTTCTTTTTTATTAAATTGAATACGACACAAAGCTGCAAATACAACACCCGATACAATATGCCATGTACCCCAAAACGCACATATAAGAGCCATACCGTATTCAGCATTAAATTGCGTAAACACAATCGCTATAGCAAGAGAAGAGTTTTGCATACCCACTTCAAGTGTAATTGCTTTTTTGTCTGCGGTTGGCAGCTTCCCAATTGATGAAGCTGCATATCCAGTCCCAAGTGCCAGTAGGTTGTGAGCGAGTACTGCGACAAACAACAACCAAAATTGAGCAACAAAATGTTCGTAGTTTTTATACACCGCTATAAAAATAAACATAAACAAAGCCAGTAAGCTCACGTATTTCAAAACCGTATGCAAACGCTTAGATAAATTAGGGATAAAATGCTGCATCAAGAAACCAAGTGCCAAGGGTGCAGCCAAAACAATAAGCAGCGACTGAACGATGTCACTACCGCTCACATCAATATTGAGCAGTAATTCATTAGCCACAGGATTCATAGAGGCCCAAAACATAAAGTTGATAGGCAGCATAAAGACGGCAATAGTGCTTGAGATAGCCGTTATTGAAATGGATAAGGCCGTGTTACCACCGGACAAATGAGTAATAAAATTTGAAAGTGCGCCTCCTGGACAGGCGGCCACCAAAATCATGCCAAGCTCAATACCAGCAGGTAAATCCAACAGTAAAGTTAAGCCACAAGTGAATGCTGGCAATAAAAGAAATTGAGCGGCTAATCCAATTGCGGGGGCCTTGGGTGATTTAAAGACTTTCAAGAAATCTCTAGGATGGATATCTAGGGCCAGTCCTAAAACCATCATGGCTAAAGTGAGATTGAGTATCCATTGCTGTCCTCCATCATATTGTAGTTCAGGCACGGTATATCTCCTTAAGTAGCTGTATCAATTAAAGTGTAGCCGTACTCTAAATCATTCAATAAGAAGAATACTGACTGCCAAGGTCATAGATCTGGCGCCTAAAGTCAAAATTTAAGCTAAACCCCTTTTAACCCTGCAATAATGAAACTCGATAACGCCTTGGTGTAGTTCCTGTCCATCGCTTAAATGCGCGCTGAAACGCACTTTGCTCTGAAAAACCCAACCGCTCGCTCACATATAAAACCGAGTTATGTGTTTGTCTTAGGTAGGTTAATGCTAATTCTTTACGAATGGCATCTAGCACCTGACTGAAGCTGGTGCCGTAATCTTGAAGCTTTCTTTGAGTACTGCGGACACTTAGCCCAAGGTATTCTGAGACTTCATCTATTTCAGGGACATGATCAGGCAGCGTTTTAACAATATAATCTTTTATCACTTCCATTGGGGAGTTAAAAGTTTGCTGGGTCAACATAGATTGAGCATGTGAATTAAGTACTAGATTCAACTCTGCATCTGATTTTCTAATCGGCGCTTGCAGTTCACTATTATCCATGACAATGCCATTGAATTGCGCCTCAAACCTCACAGGGCAATTAAAATAGTTTTCATATTCCGAAATTTCAGTCTGAGGCTTATGCGTGAAAAATACAGTTGTTGGGCTGAAATTTTCGGTATTTGTCAGTGTACGAGCCAAGCTGACTAACCCAGTAAGGATTTGCTCAGGGAGGTGGTGACTACAATTATAAGCAGGCACCCATTGCAAAGTCGTAACATGCCCATGGCTAATTAATAGAGGTGCCCCCATATTTCCAGACAAGGACTGATATTTATACTGGGCAGCTATTGCGTCTGCAACACTTTGAGATGTTAAAGCGATATACCCCAGTATGCCCCAGCGATCAGCTTCAAATATTTGGCCAAACTTAAAGCCTAGATTCAAGTCATCTAATGCATGACTGGAAAAACGAAATAAGTCTTCATAGCGCTGCACATCAATTAACAACCGACCGTCGTTTAACTGATCTTCTGATAGGCTGATTGATTGTAAAAGCTTAATGCGTGAAACACCCCTTCGCTCGCAATAGTTAATCAAGGATCGAATAGGCTGTATCGCAATTTTAGGTTCAAAGGTCGTAAAAGGTGTTTGCATCTTACAATTAAATCAAATTGTCACCGAGAGTCAATTTTTTACTAGTATATGGGGCAACAATGATCATTTTGGCCAGCCTTGCCTACAGACGATATAGGAATACCTAATCATCAAATATAAAAAAAGCCAGTGGACAACCCCACTGGCTTAACAGTATCAAACAATTAAAGAATGACTACATCTAAGCAGAAACAACGGGCTCAGCCGCTTCAAAGCTTAAGGCATCACCCGAAAGGTCTGCCACAATATGATCACCCTCTTTAAACTTGCCAGATAAAATATCTTGAGCAAGAGAGTTTTCAATATAACGCTGAATACTGCGTTTTAATGGTCTTGCACCATATACTGGGTCATAACCCGCCGTCACAATTTTATCAAAGGCAGCATCTGTTAATTCGAACGTCATTTCACGCTCTTTTAATCGACCTCGTAATTGATCCAACTGAATTTCTGCTATGCCACGTATTTGATCTTTAAGCAGTGGATGGAACACTACCACTTCATCAATACGGTTAATGAATTCAGGGCGGAAATGCCCCCCCACAATTTCCATAACCGCATTCTTCATATCATCGTATTCAACAGCACTTTGCTCAGATGATGAATTATTGGCCGCCATGGTTTGAATGACATCACTGCCTAGGTTCGAGGTCATTACCAATACTGTATTTTTAAAATCAACCGTGCGCCCTTGCCCATCAGTTAACTGCCCATCATCCAGTACTTGCAGCAGTATATTAAATACATCAGGGTGTGCCTTTTCAACTTCATCAAGCAGGATCACACTGTATGGCTTACGGCGTACATGCTCAGTTAAGTAACCGCCTTCTTCATAACCAACATAACCAGGAGGCGCACCAATTAAACGTGCAACACTGTGCTTCTCCATAAACTCAGACATATCTACGCGAATCATCGCATCGTCTGAATCAAACATAAATTTAGCAAGAGCCTTACAGAGCTCTGTTTTACCCACCCCAGTAGGCCCTAAAAATAAGAAGCTACCGTTAGGTCTACGAGGGTCAGATAATCCAGCTCGACTTCTTCGAACTGCATTTGAAACGGCCACAATGGCATCTTCTTGCCCCACTACATTTTTATGGAGTTCCTCTTCCATTCGTAACAACTTATCGCGCTCTCCTTCTAGCATTTTAGCAACAGGCACACCTGTCCACTTAGATACTACTTCGGCAATTTCTTCATCGGTTACCTTATTCCTAAGCAACTTAAATTGGGTACCACCTTTCACGGCAGCTTCTTCTGCTGCTGCTATTTGCTTCTCTAGCTCAGGGATACGGCCATATTGAAGCTCAGACATCAATTGAAGATCACCAGCACGACGAGCTTGCTCCATCTCAACCTTCACTTCCTCCAATTTTTCTTTAGCCTGAGTATTCCCTTCTAGAATAAGTTTTTCACTTTTCCATACATCCTCAAGCTCAACATACTCATGACCCAGCTTATTAATTTCATGATTAATTTCTTTTAGGCGTTGCTTACTACCAGCATCATTTTCCTTATTAAGCGCTTCACGCTCAATCTTTAATTGAATTAAACGACGCTCTAAACGATCCATTTCTTCAGGCTTACTATCAATTTCCATTCGAATCATCGAACCAGCTTCATCAATCAAATCAATGGCCTTATCTGGAAGCTTGCGAGCAGAAATATAACGGTTAGACAGTTTAGCCGCCGCAACAATTGCCACGTCCATAATTTGCACGCCATGGTGAACCTCGTAACGTTCTTTTAGTCCACGTAAAATTGCTATAGTGTCTTCTTCTGTCGGTTCATCTACCAATACTTTTTGAAAACGACGTTCAAGAGCGGCGTCTTTTTCAATGTAATCTCTGTACTCATCTAGAGTGGTTGCACCTACACAATGCAACTCACCTCGGCTCAATGCTGGCTTCAACATATTACCGGCATCCATAGCACCATCTGACTTACCTGCACCAACCATGGTATGTATTTCATCTATAAACAGAATGATGTTTCCATTCTGCTTACTCACTTCTTTTAATACATTTTTTAAACGCTCTTCAAAGTCACCACGAAATTTAGCGCCAGCTAATAACGCGGCCATGTCTAATGATAAAATTTGTTTATCACGTAAGCCTTCAGGGACTTCACCATCAACAATACGCTGCGCTAAACCTTCAATAATGGCTGTTTTACCAACACCCGGGTGCCCAATTAACACTGGATTATTTTTTGTTCGACGCTGCAGTACTTGAATCGTACGCCGAATTTCATCGTCTCGACCAATCACTGGGTCTAACTTACCCTCTGTTGCTCGAGCGGTTAAATCAACCGTGTACTTATCTAAAGACTGACGATTATCTTCCGCATTTGGATCATCCACACTCTCACCCTGCTGAACCACATCAATGGCTCGTTCAACTTTTTCCTTATTAAGACCCATATCTTGAAGTACCTTACCTGCCCCACCTTTATCTTCGAGAGCAGACAATAATACAAGGTCACTTGAGATATATTGATCACCGCGCTTTTGTGCAATCCTATCTGTAAGATTCAGAATTCGACCCAGTTCCGGAGCCAAACTTAAATTACCGTCAGGTGAAGATACTTTTGGAAGGTCTGCCACCTTTTCATTTAGCTTTGATTTAAGCTCGTTTGTTTTAATACCCAAACCTTGCAGTAAAGGACGAATACCTCCTGGTGTTTGATCTAACAAAGCAAGTAACAGATGAACTGTATCAATTTGACTATTATCTCGTCCAAGAGCCATTGACTGGGCTTCAGATAGAGCTTGCTGCAAGCTACTTGTGAACTTTTCCATTCTCATAATTATTGCCTCTTTAAATTTCTGTGCTGAACACTGGACTTACCAAACACCAGAATCCAAACATACGGTTAATCAGTCTCTATTAATGTAATGGTGCCGTACTGCACAAATTCAACCTGATCTAGATCAAATTTTGTTACAATTACACGCTTATTAATTTGGCTGTATTATTGTGACTGATATTCCTGCATCACTTCCTCCTAACAAGTTACTTCAAGGTGCACTGCTAATTTTGCTTGGTGAAGCTTTATTGGCACTAATGGGGGCAATCATTAAGCACTTAAGTCTAGACCTACCCACTGAAATCATTGTTTTTTATCGCAATCTATTTGGCCTTTTATTGTTACTACCAATTATATTGAGTTCAGGATTTAGATCGTTAAAAACCAACAAACTACATCTGCACTTGCTAAGAGCTGGTGTTGGTTTAGTTGCCATGTACGGCTTTTTTTATGTTCTTGGAAACCTGCCTTTAGCAGAGGCATTTCTAGTTAAACTGACTACTCCTTTCTTCATGCCTATTATTGCTGCAATTTGGCTGGGCGAGTCTATTCGACGTAAAAATGTGATGGCAATTGGATTGGGGTTTATTGGTGTTATTTTCATACTAAGACCCGGCACCGATGCTTTTACACCCATTGCATTAATTGGCATTGGCGCAGCCTTTTTGGCAGCATCAGCAAAGGTAACTATACGCCTTATGGGCAGCACAGAATCAAGTGTCACGATCGTGTTTTACTTTGGCCTGATCAGTAGCATATTGGCTTCAATCCCTTTATTTTGGAACTGGCAGGTGCCACTTGATCATCACTGGCCTTGGATAGTATTGATGGGACTGGCAGGTACATTGGGGCAACTGGCCCTTACCCGCGCCTATCGTATTGCTAATCCAGGCCAAATTGGCCCATACGTATACAGCTCAGTTGTTTATGGCGCAGCATTAGGATGGTTTATATGGGGTGAATCGCTATTGATTTCGACCATAATTGGCAGTGTACTCATTATTTTGGCGGGCATACTTAATCTATCCAAATCAAGAAAAGCCAAAAAGATAGGATAATTAATACGTAAAAAACACAAACTGGTGATACTTCGGTTATATGCTAAATTTAAGCCTACAAACGGACAAAGTGTGACAAAATGAAACCATTTTTTCTCGCCCTACTGCTATCTCTGATAGGGAATAACGCTCTGTGTTCAACACCAATTACAGTGGGTGGGTACATGTACCCTCCTTTTGTCGAGTTTTCATCTGGCAGCTCAACAGGCCTGACTCTTGATTTAATACAACTGCTTAACGAGTCCCAATCTGAATTCTATTTTCAATTTATTCTAACAAGCCCAAAACGCCGATACCATGATTTCAAACGAGGCGCGATTGACGCACTGTTCTTTGAAAGCAAACAATGGGGATGGCAAGATATTCCCATATCAGCCAGCCAGGTTTTCTTACAGGGTGGCGAAATTTACATCACTAAGAACGATAAAAATAAAGACCAAGGTTACTTTACTGACTTTAAAAATAAGAAAATGGCCGGCATCCTTGGTTATCACTATCATTTTTCTAATTTTTCAGTCGACGAACGGTTTTTAAAAGAAAATTACAATATAAATCTACTCAATCACCCTAACACAATCATAAATCAAGTTTTGTCAGGTCAAGTAGACATAGGTGTTATCACACGCTCATACTTTGCAAAAACCATCACAAACAAGCCCAACTATAAAGATTTAATCCTAGCATCCAATAAGCTCGATCAAGAATACGCACACACAGTACTTATCAGAGATCAATCTGCGCTAACACTTACAAAAATTAATAATTTACTCAGCCAAATAAGTAACAATGGATCTTTAAGTAAATTGTTCTTAAAATACGGACTAACTGGAACCCCATAAAGTTTCAACTACTCAAGTCCTTACCTATTACTTAGCATCAACGAGCGTAAAAATGCCAACAATACGAACCAAGATTTTATTTGCATTAGGCATGTCATTTTTTATGGCATTGATTATGTCAGGTGTATTAACAGCCGTTAACACAGGAATCGAAACAAATTTTATCGGTAGATGGGCTTATGCATTTTGTATTGCCTTCCCGATAGCCTTTCCTTGTGCACTGGTATTTGCCCCTATTATTCACAAGTTAGTTGCTAAATTATTCCCAAATGGCTAAACATACTTAATTAAGCGTACATAAAGGAGGCTTATAAGCCTCTTTTATTCTTTCACCTAAAATTTTCAGAAATATTTTTTAGGATTCTTCGATATAAAAACTACCTCCTAGCACTTCATAAATTAATACTTCGAATACGACTAGCCTAATCAAGCCTTTAGCGCTTACACTGTTAAAATACACGCATAAAAAATAAAAAACTCATTTGAAAAATCGAGAGCATTATGCCTTTACCAAATATATTAAAAGACAATTTATCTATCCCTGTTATTTGCGCTCCAATGTTTCTAGTTAGCAGCCCAAAGCTTGTAATAGAAAATTGTAAGAATGGCATTGTAGGTTCTTTTCCTGCATTAAATATACGCCCACAAGAAAAACTCGACGAATGGTTAACAGAAATCAATCAGGCACTTGATCAATTTAAGCAGGATAATCCGAATAAAAAAGTCGCTCCTTTTGCTGTGAATCAAGTTGTCCACTCTTCAAATTCTCGACTAATAGCTGACCAAGCATTAATTAAAAAACACAAAGTACCGATAGTCATCACAAGCCAAGGTGATCCATCTGATATAGCCAAAGATGTTCACAGCTGGGGCGGAATTGTTTTCCATGACGTAATAAAAACAGATCATGCAAAAAAAGCTATCGCAGCTGGTGTTGACGGAATAATCGTTGTTGGAGCAGGTGCAGGCGGCCATGGTGGCCATCACAACCCATTTGCTCTGGTTCGAGAGATTCGTGAGTTTTGGAGTGGCCCTCTAGCCCTTGCTGGAGCCATAAATGATGGCCAAGGTATACGTGCTGCCGAAGTATTAGGTGCTGATATGGCATATATGGGAACCCGCTTTATCGCAACTAAAGAAGCTCAAGCACCTGAAGAGTATAAAACCATGTTGGTTGACGCCACCATTAACGACATCATATTCAGTGATCATTTTACAGGCGTATATGCTAACTATTTAAAAGCATCAATCGAGCAAGCCGGTATTAATATCGATGATCTAAAAAGTAAAGACCATGTAAACCTAGACTTAGGAAGTGGTACTAGCTGGAAAGATATCTGGAGTGCTGGCCATGGAGTCGGTGGCATTCATTCTATATTAAGTATTGAAGAGCTTGTACACCAACTTATCAATGAATATCAGGCAGCCTGTAACATTAAATCCTTCAACTAATTACGATACGCATGCTTATGAACATACTCAGCACCTTAGGCAGATGAATCAGTACGACAGCAACATGGAACCATAATGAGTAATAAAAAATCTGAATTCCTACAAGACTACCCTCTTGTTCTAAAGCAAGATGTGTTGTGGGGCGACATGGACGCATTTCAACACATTAATAACACGGTTTATTTTCGGTATTTTGAAGACGCACGCTTGGCATATTTTGAAAAAACGGGGGTTATGGAGCACATGAACCAGACAAATATTGGACCAATACTGGCTGAAACTCAGTGTCAATTTCGTGCTCCCATCGCATACCCAGATCAAGTATTGATTGGAACACGATTAAAAGAGATACCGCTACAGGGAGATTCTCGATTTATCATGGAATATGCCATATACAGCGATCAGCACGATACAATCGCAGCAAAAGGTACAGGAAACGTTGTTTATTACAATTATGAACAAGGTTCAAGCTGTGAAATACCCGCCAATCTCATTGCCGTTTTCAAACAGTTACAAACCAAACACCAGCATTAACATTTATAGGTTAGTCAAACAGGTAAATTACAGATATAGATATACACTTAAAATATACCTATATCTGTGATTACTATGCGAAACGCTATATTACTACTCATATTATTATCAACCAGCACAATGGCTTCACAAACCCTTACCATAGTCGCTGACGAATGGTACCCAATGAACGGCGTTCCTGGGAACAGTAAACCTGGTTACATGATCGAACTAGCCAAAGCCATTTTTAGCCGTCATAACATAACTGTTGAATACTCACTACTTCCATGGAAGCGTGCGGTAAAACAAACACGCAGCGGCGCTTATAACTGTGTGGTAGGTGCTTACAAATCCGACGCTCCTGATTTTATTTTTCCAGACCAACATTGGGGCATTGATACACCAATGTTTTTCGTTAAAAAAAGTGACAACTGGCTTTATTCAGGGGAATTGTCATCGCTTAAAAAGCGTAAAATAGGCATCATAACCGGCTACAATTACACAGATGACTTTGATAATTATATTAAAAATAAAGACACTACTCACATTCAATTTAGCCATGGTACAACAGCACTAGAAACAAACATAAAAAAACTTACAAAAGGCAGGATCGACACGCTCATAGAAAGCACCTATGTACTGGATGCAAAATTAAAAAAAATGGGCATAGCTGATACTATAAAAAAAGCTGGAAGCATCACCCAGCCTTTAGAAATGTATATAGCTTGCACCCCCGCCCTGCCATCCAGCAAAGCATTTATTAATATTATAAATAAAGAAATGACAAATATGAAAAACTCAGGTGAATTAAAGGAAATTTTAAGTCGATATAAAATATCACCATGGAATATTTAGCAACCAATACACATATAAATTAACGCTATTATTTAAAAATAAAGTATTCAAACCCCATTAAAAGAAAAATAAAAAAAACGCCAAGATCTACTTGGCGCTTTAACACATTATAAACTATAGCGGCTAATATTTACCCTGTGATTCCAGAATACTACATATAACTTTAGTCAGACCCTACTGAGAGCCTAAATAATAACAAGTAAATATTACAGAAAAATCCACACTAACCTTAAAAGAATATAGCCAACAACATCAGTCTTAATGATCTACAGCCCCATTTGCTTAGCAATTATTTCATTCATAATCTCACGCGTACCACCACCAATAGATAAAATACGATTATCGCGATACAAGCGTTCGACTAAGTTCTCACGCATCAAACCGTGCCCTCCAAATATTTGAACAGCTTCATAAGTAATGAAATCACTAGTATCTGTAGCAAAGTTTTTAGCCATACTGACTTCTTTCGTTTGATCGACACCCGCATTCATATTAGCCGCAACATTATACATCATCGTTCTACTGACCTCTAAACGTGTGGCCATTTCTACAAGCTTATGCTTAACCACCTGATATTTAACTATTGATCGACCGAATGCCTCACGTTCCTTAGCATATTTGAACGCTTCTTCTAATGCCATTTCAGATGTCATATTCGCCATAGACGCCAACATTAAGCGCTCACTTTGAAAGTTTGCCATGATGGCAAAAAAACCTGTATTTTCAACACCAATTAAATTTTCAACGGGAACCATGCAATCATCAAAAAATAATTCAGCTGTATCCGAGGCCCACCAACACATTTTTTTAAGGCTTTTACCCGTAGTAAATCCAGGAGTGTCCTTCTCGACCATTAGCAAGCTAACGCCACCAAACCCCTCTCCACCAGTACGCACAGCTACAGTGTAATAATCAGCACGGATTCCTGATGTAATAAATGTCTTACTACCATTTACCTTATAAAAATTCCCTTCTGGAGTTGTCACTTTTTCTGCTCGTGTCTTAAGACCTGCTACATCCGATCCACCTCCTGGCTCAGTAATAGCAAGCGCTGAAATTTTTTCGCCAGAAATAATACCTGGCAACACTTTATCTTTTAATGCCTTACTGCCCCATTTAGCAATGGGTGGCATTGCTATATCCAACGAACCAAGACTGGCCACAAGGCCGCCACTGGTAGATCGCATAATCTCCTCTGAAAATACTAATTTATGAAACACATCACCTGGCGTACCACCATCTTTCTCTTCAAAACCTAAACCTAAAAACCCAGCATCACCAGCTTTTCTATATAACTCTCTGGGAAATTCATTTTGTTCCTCCCAATCATCGATATAAGGTAATATTTCTTGTGAAACAAATCGTGCTACGCTTTCTCTTAAAGCTATATGAGTTTCATCTAAATATGATTCGATAACTGATAACTTCTTTTTCTTAGTCATGGCAATATCCTATTATTATAAATATAAATCAAACTTATTAAGTCAATTAAACACCATCAAAGATAGCAGTATAAGTCAGGCTATCAATGGCAATTTGTTTCACTTTACTGGCCAAATAACCCTACATTCTTATGAATTATTTATTAGTATAATAACAATAAATAACAATAAAAAAGGCTTACCCTCTCGAGTAAGCCTTTACAAAATAGTTAGCCTGAAAGCCCAACTTAAACTGATTCTTTCTCAGTTTCTTCCACTTCAATTTCAACTAATAACTGACGCCCTTTAACCTGATCACCTTTGGTGACCTGAACCGCCTTAATTACACCAGAAGTATCAGCTTTCATAGCGTGCTCCATCTTCATCGCCTCAAGAATAACAAGAGTGTCACCCTTATTTACTTGAGCGCCCACCTCAACCAAAACATCTATAATACCGCCGTCCATTGATGCTTTAATTTGACCATTACCAGAGCTTTCAGCAGAAACAGCAGGCGCATGTGTTTTATTATCAACTTGAACACAGCCTTCATGGCTTTCTAAAAATAAAGTATCATCTCCATCAAAAGAAAAATTAAACGTGGTTTTTATACCAGTATCAATATAAATCAACTCTTGCTCGTTCATCTCTAATAATGAAAAATTAAATACCTGCTCACCTACCACTACATTGAATTGCTTATCTTGAGCATTAATCACATTCACACCCACTGAATGGGCTGCATCAAGGCATCTTAAATCCAACCATGTTGGTGCAGGGTTAGAATTACGCCAAAACGATCGCTCATTATCATTCGTATATTTAGCTGCGCCTTTCAAATAAAACAACCAAGCAGCCAATGCTTGCTGTTTTTCGGATAAAGAATGCGGTACTAATGTTTCATCCTCATTAAAATCTTTTTCAATGAACCCTGTTGTAGCGCCACCATTTGCAAACACGTCATTATTTAAAATGTTATATAAGAATCCGCGGTTACTGCGAACACCCAATAGGTTTAATTTTTTCAGTGATGCCATTAAGCGCCTGCGAGCCACATCACGATTTTCACCGTATGCAATTACCTTCGCTAACATAGGGTCGTAGAAAGGTGTGATGGTTTGACCTTGCTGGATACCTGCATCCATACGCATACCAATGCCTTCACTGTAATCCCAACGCAATACTTTACCTGTTTGTGGCATAAAGCCTAAAGCAGGGTCTTCAGCATACAAACGCACTTCCATTGCATGCCCTGTTATTGTGACCTCTTCCTGTGTTTTAGGTAAAAGGCCACCCGCTGCAATCGTTAGCTGCCAGGCCACTAGATCAACATCAGTAACCA